>JBBSGN010000828.1:0-1850 GCA_038254085.1 Chloroflexia bacterium
CGCAGAGAGCGCAGAGTAACGCCGAGCCAATAATTGTTCTTCTCAGCGTGGTCCTCTGCGCTCTCTGCGCCTCTGTGGTGAGTTTATTGCTCTCCATACTCTAATTCTGAACGCTCACGGACTAAAGGTCGTTTGACAAGCCTCCTGCCATCTGATAATATGGCAGTAGACACTTACAACTAAATACTACAAGCACGGGGGCCTGAGGACTCAGGCTGAGAGGATAGCCAGAACGCCGCTATTGACCGTCGAACCTGATCTGGATAATGCCAGCGCAGGAAGCGTTAGATAATTTGATTCGCTTCGGAGCGCCGGGACATCCCCGGCGCTTTTTGTTTTGTGCCCCAGAGATATAGGATATGGCAACTTTGGTAAAAGAAATGCAAACGGTACGAAGTAGCCCTGACTCGCTGGAGGCTCGGCTCGAAGGCGTGTGGAAGTCGTCCCCCCAGGACGGCGGGCGTCTGGAGGTGCTGCGCGATGTGGATATGCGCGTGCCTGCCGGGTGGTTCGTGACGATACTAGGCCCGTCGGGGTCGGGCAAGAGTACCCTCCTCTCCATCCTGGCCGGGCTGGACGAGCCTGATCGGGGCAGCGTTACGCTCTGGCCCCAGGGAGCGTCCGCGCCACTTGCCCATCGTCTCGGTCAGGTCGGCTACATGCCTCAGCGAGACCTCCTCTTGCCCTGGCGTAGCGCGCTCGACAACGCCACGGTCGCATTAGAAGTGCAGGGTGTTCCCAAGCGGGATGCCCGCGAGCGTGCGCTGCCCTTCTTTGGCGAGTTCGGGTTGGCGGGCTTCGCGGACAACTACCCGCATGAGTTATCGGGCGGGATGCGCCAGCGGGTGTCGTTCCTGCGCTCGGCCCTCATGTCGCGGGGGCTGATGCTGTTGGACGAGCCGTTCGGCGCGCTCGATGCGCTTACGCGGGTGGCGATGCAAGAGTGGCTTCTGAAGGCAGCCGCCCGGCTCGGCAATACTTTCGTGCTGGTCACGCACGACGTGGACGAAGCGGTACTGCTATCCGACCGCGTGTATGTCTTGTCACCCAGACCGGGCCGCGTGGTCGGTGCGCTGGATATTGTGCTACCCCGGCCACGCTCGATTGACAGCACGGGCGAGAGCTTTCTGGCGTACCGGCGGCAATTACTAGAGATGCTGCGCTCGGCTGGCGGTCTGACCTCCGCAGGCGAACAGAGATGATGTTCAGGCTAAGAAATAGCTCGCGTTCGCTGCTGCCGCCTCTGCTGGCGCTGGCGCTGATCCTGGGCACGTGGGAGGCTTACGCCGACTTGGTGCTGGGCGCGGTTAGCGGCGGGAATCTGCTGCTGCCCGCGCCGTCGCGCATTATGGTCGCTCTTTTCAGCAAGCTGGATGTACTGGCTCCGCACACCTGGCAGACCATAGTCGAGACCGCCGTTGGCTTCGCGCTCGCTCTGCTGGCCGGTTTTGGCTTCGCGGTGGTGATTGACCTCAGCGTGGCGCTGCGGCGGGCGATCTACCCTCTGTTGGTGGTGTCGCAGACTATCCCTCTACTGGCGATCGCGCCTCTGTTGGTGCTGTGGTTCGGGTTCGGGCTGCTCCCGAAGGTGTTGATCGTGGCGCTGGTATGCTTCTTCCCGATAGTGGTCGCGGGGGCCGACGGTTTCCGGTCCACCGATCCAGAGCTAGTCAAGCTGTTTCGCACTTTCGGGGCGGGTAAGTGGACGATCTTCCGCAAGGTGCGCTTTCCGGGCGCGCTGCCGTTGCTCTTTTCGGGCATCCGCATCGCCATAACCTACAGCGTGACAGGCGCGGTGTGGGGCGAATACGTAGGTGCGGAGCAGGGCCTCGGCATCTACATGCAACAAC
>JBBSGN010000829.1:0-1837 GCA_038254085.1 Chloroflexia bacterium
CGGGGCACCCTATCCAGTCTCCAGGGCATTACCCTGACGCAGGGCGTGGCCGATACGCTTCTCACTCTGCCCGATGGCGAGTACCGTTATTGGCGCAACAGCGTGGTCATGCCCACCTTCGAGGCGATTATGAAGGACGGGCGGCTGTCGAGCCAGGCCGACGTTGCGGCGGCCCGTGCCTCGCTGCCCAATCGCCTGCCGCCTTCCCTGTCGCCGGAGGGAAAGGCCGCCGCCATAGCCTTTATCTCGCCCGTGTTGGCAACCAATGTGCGCCTGGACGAGGACCAGACCGGGCAGCGCCGCCTGGACGCCGCCTCCAACGTCAAGCCGGTGGTCGTGACCGTGCAGAAGGGTGAGGCAATACTGCGCGTCGGCGCGCCCGCCACACCCGAAGACATCGAGAAGATGCAGGAGGCCGGCCTGCTCAGTCCCACCATATCGGCACAAAGCGTGATCGCCACGAGCGCGCTGGTGGGCCTCCTCATGCTGCTGCTTCATCTATATATCTATAGATACGCCCCGCAGGTGTGGCGGCGGCAAAAGCAACTTCTATTAGTGGGTCTGCTGATCGTCTCTACAGTAGCGGTGGCTCGTATCTTTTTGCCTGGACACTCCCAGATACCTTATCTGTTGCCTCTGGCCGCCGTGTCCATGCTTATAGCCGTGCTGATCAACGCCAACCTCGCGGTGCTGGTCACTTTCGTGCTGTCGGTGCTGGTCGGTATGATAGCCAGCAACACCCTCTCGATGGACCTGCCTATCTACTACTTCGTGGGCGGGCTGACCGGCATATTCACCCTTACGCGGGTCGAAAAGGTCAGCGCCTTTGCGCGGGCGGGGTTCTACATAGCGGTGGCCTCGTTTCTGGCGGCGTTCATGCTGCGGCTGCTCGGCACAGGCGTGCCGGACTGGCCCACTGTAGAGGTGCTGGCGCTGGTCGCCACCTTCAACGGCGCTGCGTCGGCCTCGATAACCTACGCCACCTTCTCATTGCTCGGCACCCTGTTCGGCATCACCACGCCCGTACAGCTAATGGAGCTTGCCCACCCCGACCAGCCTCTGCTGCGCCAACTGATGCGCGAGGCCCCAGGCACCTACCACCATTCCCTCGTGGTGAGCAACCTGGCCGAGCGGGCTGCCGAGATGATAGGGGCCGATGCGCTCCTCACCCGCGTGAGCGCCTACTACCACGATATAGGCAAAGTAGTGCGGCCATACTACTTCATAGACAACCAGGCGGGCATGAGTAACGTGCATGACGACATGAGCCCCCGCGCTAGCGCCCAGATTATAGCCGAGCACGTGCGCGACGGCGTGCTACTCGGCCTGAAGCACAAACTGCCGCGCCGCGTGCTGGACGCCATACCTCAGCACCACGGCACCATGTTGATCAAGTATTTCTACATAAAGGCGGTCAAGGAAGCTGAACGCGGTCAAGGCCCCGACGCCGACCCTGATGACTTTCGCTATCCAGGCCCCAAGCCGCAAACTAAGGAGAACGCCATACTGATGCTGGCCGACGGAGTAGAGGCCACCGTGCGCTCGATGGCGCAGAGTGGTGCGCTAGACAAGATAACCACCGCCAACAGCGATGCGAGCGAGAGCCAGGGCCTGTACAATGACGCATCATCTTTGCCGGAGGACGCTATCGCCAGCGTGGTGCATAAAACCATCAGCGAGCGCATCGAGGACGGCCAGCTAGACGAGTGCGACCTGACCGTGCGCGACATCGCCCGTATACAGGAGGCGTTCGTGAGCATGTTGAAGGGCATTTACCACCCGCGCATAGCCTACCCCGAAACGCCCAAGACGAGTGGCGAGTACCGAGTACCGAGTA
>JBBSGN010000830.1:0-1835 GCA_038254085.1 Chloroflexia bacterium
CCCACGACCGCTACTTCCTGCGCAAGCTGGCCACGCGCGTAGTCGAGCTGGAGAAGGGCAGGCTCGCCAACTACCTCGGCGGCTACGACTACTACCGGGCCCACCGCCGTCTCGACGTAAAAGAAGGCGGTGGCGGTCGTCGCGCGCCTCGTCGCAGGGTCAGGCCGGGGCTCGACAACAAGCAGAACGTCGTCGCGACGCGGCTCGTGGCCGTCGAGGGCGAGATCGACGCGACCGAGCGCCGCATCGCCCGCCTCGAAAAAGAGCTGGCAACCTCCGAGCTCTACGCCGACGGCGAGCGCTCCCGCAAGGTAGTAACCGAGCACCGCCAGCTAAAAGACATCCTCGAAGGGCTCTACGAAGACTGGAGCGGGCTCATGGAGGAGGCCGAAGAGGTCGGTCTCTAATCCCCCCAAGAACCCTCCTCTCCAGCCCTCGCTCATGGTGCATCCGGAGTTCGGTCTCTTTTGCTACTCAGATAGTTCGTAAATTCGCACCACGCGCTCTACTGCTTGCTTCCTGCTCTTGTGTCCGTGGTAGGTCTTGCCCCCTGTCTGTGCTGACCAGCTACCATGCCAGTTCCACACTTGCCTGATGATCTGCCCGTCTACCAGAACCTCGTATCTATTCTGCCCCGTCTTGCGTAGTGTGGTTTCCATAACGTGATTCTAGCTAAGCACAACACGTTCCCTGCATACCAAGTAACCCATAATCCATCGGATATAATTCTGTTCGTGACCCTCATTCTCACCCTCGTAGATAAAAACAAAATCGTTCAGGTCTCCGACCGACGCTTGCCCAAGACCAACGGTGAGGTTTACGACGACAACGTGAACAAAGCGGTATGCATAGGAATGAACCACGTCCACTTCGCCGCTGCCTACACCGGCATGGCCTACATAGGCCATGCGAGAATAGAGAATAGGATAGACTATTGGCTATTAGAGCACCTCGGCTCTATCAGCAGGAAAGGCACACCGACCGTAGAAAGCATTTGCCGTGCTTTGGGTGAAGAAGCGTCACGCGCCCTGGCGCGGCTGCATGGTAACTATAAGCCACTGGAAGTGGTTTTGACCGGGTATGACCGAAACAACCGCTCCTTTAGGGCAACCGTATCGAACATGAAGGTCAACGACCAAGGCTTCTTGGAAGTCGTGCGAGAACGCTTCGTTAGCAAGGTACGATGGTTCTACCCTTGGAGTCCCAAGCCGGAAATCTGTGTAGCTGGAGTCGTACCCGCTTTCGAAGCGAGTGACCCCACAGCGAGAGCCCTCAAAACTAGCCGCGATAAAGTGGTCCAGTATCTAAAGGCCAATTACGAAAAGCTGACCGAAGAGCGAGTAGCTGAGGCACTGGTGTGGCTGACAAGGGCAGCGCAGACTCACAAGGGCTGCGGATACCTTATTGGACGGGATTGCTTGTCTGTCGTAACGTTTCCAAGAGAGCCTCGTAGAAAAGCCCTCCTTGTACAGAACGTTGGTGTTCCCAGGGAACCCGACAAAACGGCACGCTTCACAGCATTCTATCATCCAGTAGCCGCGTCCTCCATACACTACGCTCCGCATCTTGCTGACTGGTACATGGACTATATGAACGTGAAGGGGGATACAGACCCAGAACTTCCTGAAGGGCACCACGCAGAACCTTCCCACGAGCCACCCAAGTTTGGGTCTACGCTATCCTCCAGTATTCGAATTACTGATCTCTGCGCAGATATCTAAACTTCGAAGCCCGGCTGCCGGATGCAACCGAGGATAACGTGCTTTTTATGCCTCAAGCGCTCCTTGGCTTTGCGTAGCTCGACCCGCAGTTCCGAGAGACTCCAGCAACAGACG
>JBBSGN010000831.1:0-1833 GCA_038254085.1 Chloroflexia bacterium
CTATGAGGTCTATGGGGCGGCATGGGATTGGTACTGATAGGGATGCCTGGGCTTGAGAAGAGATTGGCGCGCTACCCGCAGTTGTATTCGCGGGTGGGGTTTGTGCATGGGTTTCGGTCCTTGAGCCCGGCGTTGATACCACTTCCTCCTAACGCAGAAATGGTCAGAATTAGGGTGGACATTGCGGGTAGACGATTTCACGGACACAGAGGCGGAGGCAGCTATCATCCGAATAACAGGGGGTAACTTCCGGCTGCTACAAAGGTTGTGGACACAAATCGAGAGGATACTGCAGATAAACGAGATGCAGGTGGTGACAGCAGAAGTGGTGGAAGCGGCGCGGGAAAGCCTTGTGATTGGCATTGGCACCGAATAGCTGAATAGAGGAGGATGCATGTCCCAACAGGATAGCCTGAGCTAGCAAACGACCAGATGATAGCAGCCAACTCCTCATTTGTCCAAGGTGCCACGCAAGAAAGCGCTGCCTGTTTCACGCAAGATAATTCTGCGCTTTACAAAAGTTGCCGAACCCGCGCATGGAATTCTAGCGTTGTCTCACACTATGATGATGAGGAGCGCCGATTCTTACCCGTTACCATCGGCGGGCACTGCGTCGACTAATCAGGCGGAGACACTACGATGAAAGTCGATGAAATCAAGCTGCTGTACGATTACAATGACTGGGCCGACGCGCGCTTCCTGGCGGCCTGCTCCCGGGTGAGTCAGGAGCAGTACGCCGCTCCGATCCACTTCGGGACCGGGCACGCAGGGCTGCGCGCCACGATGGTCCACTTGCTGGACAACATCTGGCAGTGGCGGATCACTCTCCAGGGGTATTACAACGAACCTCTAGGGGACGAGGCGGCCTATGACGCCACCGAGCTTCACGAAGATGCCTTCCCAACGCTCGCCGCGCTCCAAGAGCGCTGGATGACGGAACAGAGGGAGATGCGCGCTTATCTCGACACATTGACCGAGGAAACGCTGAACGGCATGATCCGCTATGTCATCCCTGGTGCGGTGCGCAAGCATGTAGTGTGGCACATCCTGCTAGATGCCATCCTCCACGCCACTCAGCACCGCAGTGAGGCCGCCGCGCTGCTGACCCGCTACGGCCAGTCGCCGGGCGACTACGACTTCACCACGTTCCTGAATTTCCTGAATGAGCGCGCTGAAGGAAAAGCCTGAGCACAACATCACAACCACCCGCCGGACCCGACGGGTGGTTGTCTACTTCCGCGCCCGCGTTTCTCTCAACCGTATCTGCATTCGTGTGGCCACCATTTACCTTTTACCTTTCCGGATAACCTGTCTTATTCTGTTTCAACCCCACATTAGGGATAGGGGCTATCTGCAACCTCTGAAAACCTGAAAAGCTGATAAGCTATGCTCCTGGCTCAAAGACAACAGGTTAGGAGGATAAGATGCTCGTATGATCTATCCGGGCGGGCTGGTTAGCGCAAGCTGGTCAGCACTGGTCAGCAATCGAACTGGTCAGCAATCGAATAAGAACCAGCAATAATCATTGCGTAACCTCTGGTCGTCAAGCACCAGTTCTCGGATGTCGCTGGGAAGCTGTGCACGCTGCCACCGGCACTCCCCATACGTCTCGCCCCGCAACTCCCGCAGCCGATGTTGCTGGTGGGATCAGTGTGGCTGGTGCTAATATGCCTCACTGAAGTGCATCACTCATTGGCCCGGCGTCCGCATTCGGGCCTCCGATTGTACCAGGAAGAGGCCGGTTGAACAGGCCGTACTTGATGTAGTTGGCAAGATACGTACGGTTCAGGAGAAAGAGGACAAGCGCGAGGCTTATGTAGAGCCATGCCATAA
>JBBSGN010000832.1:0-1819 GCA_038254085.1 Chloroflexia bacterium
ATAGCCGACTTTGTGGAGGCCAAATCCGATGTAGCTAGTATTCGTTATCAGGGCTTCCTGGTGGCGGGTGTCAATCGCTGGCGGGAGTACAGGGACCAGCTAGAGCCGCTAGGTAAGAAGCCCATCCTCTTCATAATGATCAACGACACCCATGAGGCCGACGATGTAGGCTATTGGCTCCGAGAAAAATACCCCTCCGAGTTTGTGGGCGACGGCACTCTGGTAATTCACACGGACAATACAGGTGAAGTGTCCAAGAAAGACCTCGATAAGGCCCGCGAAGTGGCCCGCAACGTGGACGATCCAAAAGCGCCGGTAAACGCCATCGTGTCGGTGCTGATGCTGCGCGAAGGCTGGGACGTGCAGAATGTGACGGTGGTAGTGGGCTTGCGCCCCTACACCAGCAAAGCCAACATCCTGCCAGAGCAGACTATCGGGCGCGGCCTGCGCCTCATGTTCAGGGGCGACGGCGGCGGCTACACTGAGCGTGTGGACGTGATAGGTAACAGGACATTCATAGAGTTTGTAGAAGACCTGGAAAAGATAGAAGACATCAAGCTGGACAGCTTCAACATAGGCAAGGACAAGCTGCAAATCATCGCTATCATGCCCATGCCGTCAGAGAAGGGCCAGTACGATATAGGACTGCCCACATTGACACCGGCCCTCATGCGAAAGCGCACGCTTGCCGAAGAAATTGAGGCTATAGATGTAATGACGTTCAGGACGGCCATTCTGCCAATCAAGCCCGGTGACAGCGCCGAGCAGAGCTTCAAGTACGAAGGTTTCGACATCCTGACGCTGGAGAAGTTAGTAGAAAAGCAGTACGACATCCCAGAGCCTCAGACATCGGGCGAGGTCATAAGCTACTATGCCAAGCTGATAGCCCACAACCTCAAACTGCCTTCGCAATTCGCCGCCCTTGCGCCGAAGGTGCGAGAGTTCTTCGAGCATAAAGCCTTTGGCCGCACTGTAGACCTGGAAGACAAGATGACTCTGTAGGCTATGCGCCGCCCCGCCGCCGCCTTTGTTGTCCCGAAAGCCTTTGTGAGATTGCTAAAGGACGTTATGGTAGAACAGGTACAGCCGGAGCTTCTAGCGCACGCACGGATGCTCTCAACATGTATTCCGTTCCCATATTCGCGCCCTACCTACGAGGCGAAGAAGTGCATATTCAATCTTGTACCGTGCGACAACGAACTAGAGCGCACCTTCGCCCGCTTCCTGGACAAAGCGCCTGATGTGGAAGCCTTCTCCAAGCTGCCCGATCAGTTCGGCTTCTCCATAGAGTATGTGGACAATGCTTCCAATATGCGCTATTACTTCCCCGATTTTGTAGTAAAGGTTGACACGGGCGAACATTGGCTAATTGAAACGAAGGGCATGGAAAGCCTCGAAGTGGCCCACAAGGACAGAGCCGCCACGCTATGGTGCGAGAATGCAACTATGCTAACCGGAACGCCCTGGCGGTATCTAAAGGTTCCTCAAAAAGAGTTTGAGAAGCTACAACCCTCGGACTTCGCAGACCTGATGGCTTTGGCCGAGCCGCAGCAGCTATGGTGATTCGAGATCAAAGCGGGGAACTAGAAAAGGTGTAGCACAAATGGGATGGGAGACGCGGGGCAACCGAACCTACTATTATCAGAAGCGACGACAGGGCGGGCGCGTCATTTCGGAGTACGTTGGAAATGGCGAAACTGCCGCGCTGATTGCACAGCTTGAAGACATAAGCCATGATGATCGTGAGAGAGAGAGGCAGGTAGAGCGCATCCGGCGTGAGGATGCTGAGGCGTTCGATGCAGAGCTAAAGCAGGTCTAC
>JBBSGN010000833.1:0-1818 GCA_038254085.1 Chloroflexia bacterium
CAGAACTCCGTGCTCTATTCAATGCGTCAGCCGTCGCCTCTTGGCCTGTTGGCAGGACCTCTTGACAGGAATGGTACAATGATATCACTTCGTGCTTGAGTATGTCAAATCGCCAAACAGAACGTCCCTTCTGTATAGCGATTTGCACCGTTTCCTATGAAGGCGCCGTGAGAACCCTATGAAAAAGGCCCAATCCAACTTGGCTTATCTCGACAAATTCACTATACGAAAGGTGAGAGATGCTCTTGACCGAGAACTCGCAAGCATCCCAGACAGCCTGGAAGCCTGGATCGCAGGCTATCTGCACTTCGCCATTGCGGGCGTGCGCTCGGAAGCTGTGTCCCAGAAGACAGCCCTACACCTACGCCGCTTCCTCGATTTCTTCGTCGAAGCTTACGGGCATGACCGCATCTCCACCTGCGTGCGTCGCGATGTCGTCGCCTGGCAACTCTCCCTTACTAATCGAGGGCTGGCCCCATCCACGGTCAATAACCATCTGGCCTCCCTCTCCACGTTCACCACCTGGCTACACACCCAAGCACCGGATCTGTTTGCCGCAGGAGATCCAGCAAAAGGCGTTGGCGAGTTGGGATTGCCGCCTCTGGAGCCACGAGCACTGAGTGCCGAACAAGTGCGTTCTCTGAAGAACATATGCGACCGCCTGGAGCGCTTCCATCAGCTGAAAGGCCACAGACAGAAGAAAGCTCACCATCATGGTGACCAGGACCACCAAGACCCCCGATATCCCCAGGACAGCGTGGACACACGTGTCATTACTCCCATCTCTACCGCCATCTCAACACATACGCATGGTCGACCATGGAGAGATCGGGCTATTGTGTACGTGCTCCTCTCAACCGGCCTGCGACGTGAAGAATTGGTGAAACTGGACTTGGATCAACTAGAGCCAAACGCACCCGAAGCGCTCCGTAATGCGCGCCGGGCACGCATCACTCGGGTCAAGGGGAAGGGTAAGACCGAGCGAACAGTGTTCTTGTCTGCCGATGCACGCGCAGCCCTCGCCGATTACCTGGAACGGGAGCGACATCTGGATGCCATCCACGGTGGATCACCAGCAGGGTCGCCAGCAGTGGAACCACCTTCAAGTTCGGTACGTCTGACTCGCGCAACCAGGTCAACGGCTACATCGATTGCGTCGTCCTCCAACTCCAATGGGTCCAGCTCCAATGGGTCAGGTGCTCTGTTTCTCAGTGCTGCCAGTATTGCGGCGCGGGCGGAAGACGGACGGCTTTCTCCGCAGGCGCTCAACCTGATCCTGCAGCAAATCGGAAGGTGGCACGATGCCGAGCTCCGCGATCCTGCCCGGCGTATCTCGCCCTTGCGGCCTCACGACCTGCGCCATACATTCGCTTTCCAACTTGCCCAGGTAACGGGTGCCGATGCTTATGAATTGGAGCGCCGTCTTGGACATCGCTCTCAACGCTACATCCAGCGCTACACCAATCCACCCGAAGCCTTAGCGGCCCAATACGTCGAGCAGTTCTGATGTGGCCTCTGACCTGGCCTTTAGCTTGGCTGGGCTGTGGCAGTACAGGAGAGTCAAGGAAGACAGTAGCAACTGGCGACGCGCTTTATCGAGAACCCTAACAAGAAAGGCAAAGAAGGGGAGAAGGGAAGGGGGAGTGCCAGTATCATGCCTGTCCGCTTTCTGAGCGACGCTGAACGTGCTCGCTTGAGTCGCTTTCCAGCCGAGATTGCACCCGACGACCTGAATACATATTTCACACTCAGCCCAGCCGATCGTCAGCACATTCAAGCACACCATCGGCCCACAACTCGCCTGGGCGTTGCGCTTCA
>JBBSGN010000834.1:0-1817 GCA_038254085.1 Chloroflexia bacterium
AAGATTAGTTAGGTTGGTACTTTCCCTCTTTTTAACCTTTCTGGAAATTCGATGCGGCGTTCGTCTCTATCTTCGGCAATAAGGGTTAGCGATAGATGGTTTGGCCCGGTAGGACATCGGGCCGCGCTTTTCTTGGCTTTGATCGCGTGTGGGCTACTCGCATTGGCGGGGCGCGACAATGGGGCGAGCCTTGCGTCGCCCATGCCGCTTGCCACTGCTACGGTTGAGATGCCGACCCAGGCGCCTACCGAAGTACCGACTGGCGTACCGACCGAAGCTCTTTCTGCCGCTCCAATGTCGGCCTTCCTTTCTACCGTAAACCCGCCAGATACTTCCACTTCTACCTCAACTCCTACATTCGTCCCTACCGTCACTCCTACATCGGTTCCGACCGCGCTGCCTACGCGCACACGCACCACGAGAGCCAGGGCCGCGCTCAAAACAGCCACTCCCACTGCGAGCACTGCGGAAGCAGCACAACAGATTCCGGCCACTCCTTCTCCTGACGTGCCTGTATACTCGCCCGCCGCCGGTCCCGCACCTAAGGGTGTTACCGTGAACGGGCGTTACTACGACGCCTATATCCCAGCCGCCACCAAGAAGCACCAGGTCTACCACTATTCGTGCGAGTTCGATGCGGCCTGGGTTGTCCTAAAGACGTATGGATACGACGTTAGCATGGACGAGCAGTTGGCGATAGTCGGGTGGGACACCAGTATCGAGCCGTACTACGAGGAGACGGCAAAAGGTATCGTGATCTACGGGGGGGACGTTACAAGGGCCTATTCCGGTGACTACAAGACCAACTTCCTGGCGCGCACCACAGGCGACGCCATGCGGAAGGTGTTCGAGCACTTCGGCCTCCGGGTGACACCCGTGCATGACCGCGAAAGCCTGGAGGCCGCGCTGCTCAAGGGCGAACTGGTCTGGATCAAGACGACCGCCGACTTCAAGCCGGGACGGCCCTCCGTCTGGATCATGCCCGACGGCAACTCCTACAACACTGTGCTGGGCAACGACCATGCAGCCGTAGTGATGGGTTTCAACAGCGACGGCGCGCTCATTCGCGACGTGCTAGGCCCCACAAACACCAACTGGCAACGCCAGTACGAGTATGAAGTCCCCTGGCCCAAGTTCATGGCCGCCTGGGTGTCCCAGTCCTACGACGGCCTGGCGGTCGCAAAATAGAGGCGTTTTACGCCGTCTAACTCACCGGAGGTCAACAGATGGAAACCGATACCTTCAAGAACGAGCTTTTACCCGCCATCGAGCGTTGGCGGGCGGCGGGCGAGCAGATTGCGGTTGCCACCGTCGTGCGCGTGGAGGGCACCGCGCCCAGGCGCGAAGGGGCTAAGATGGTCGTGTCGCAGAGCGGTAAAGTGGCCGGTTCGGTGAGCGGGGGCTGCGTGGAGGGCGTGGTAATGGAGGAGGCGCTGCGCGTGTTGCGTACTAGACAGCCGGTGTTGTTGCAATACGGCATCACCGCCGACATGCTCACCGACGTGGGCTTGTCGTGCGGCGGAACCATCCGCGTGCTTGTCGAGCCACTTGATTGGTGAAGCCCTACACAGATTAGCGATGTCCGTACAGCGATAGCTCTGCCACTGTTATCGCTTCGGCATCGTCGTCCTCCGGCGGTTGGGACCACGAATCAGCTATTATGCTATGGAATATAGGGTTGACCCTGAAGGTCCATGCCCAGCCGTCGGAGCGAATTACCCGCACGACGTGGCTGGAGCGCAACTCGACCGTCCAGTTGTGCTCAAGCCCAGCAGAGGTGACTACTTCGTATCGGGTGCTGTGCCTGGCGCAGCGGT
>JBBSGN010000835.1:0-1815 GCA_038254085.1 Chloroflexia bacterium
CGGCCGGGCGGCCCCCGTGCCCGTTCTGCGGGCTCCCGCTGGACCCGGGCGGCCACGTCTGTCCGCGCCAGAACGGCTACCGCCGCTGAGACTGGACGCATGAGTAGCCCTGTGTCAAGCCGCCCGGTGTCAAGCCGCGTGCTCGTCGATCTTGGTTTGTTCGGCGAGGACGCGTTGGAGGGCGTTGTGCTGGGCGGGGTGGTAGGCGGTGTTGTCGAAGTGCTCTATAAACCAGGTCTTTTGCTGGCCGCCCTGGTGATTGTGACGGTAGCCGCGATCTTCCACGAGTTCGGCCACGCCGCAGCCCTACGCTATGTCGGGGGGCACGTGCGCGGGATGGGCGCGGGCTTGTACCTGATCTATCCTGCGTTCTACACCGATGTGACAGATAGTTATCGGCTTGGTCGCTGGGCCAGGGTGCGCACCGACCTGGGCGGCGTCTACTTCCACCTCATATTTGCGCTCGGTCTGGTAGGTTTGTATATCTTGACCGGTGAACAGTTTCTGCTGTTTTCGGTTGTGCTCATCAGCACTGAGGTGGCCCGCCAGTTTATTCCTTTTGTCCGACTCGACGGCTATTGGGTGCTTGCCGACCTGACCGGCATTCCAGACTTCTTCTCGCAAATCGGACCGTTTGTGCGCAGTGTATTGCCCATTCGTGGTATGAGGGGCAGCAAGCTGCCGGAGCTTGAGGGGTGGGTGAAGGCAGTCTTCGCCATCTTTATCATTCTTACTGTCCCTGTGCTACTAATCCTGCTTGTTCTAATGGTCGTGAGCTTGCCTGCTCTCTTGGCGACTACGTGGGACTCGTTCCTGGCCCAAGCGGAGCAACTCGCCCAAGCGCAGAATCACGGCAACATCCTGATTATGCTACTGCCCCTCGCGCAGATGCTGATGCTAGCATTGCCCGTCCTGGGCACTGCGTACCTGCTGTACTCGCTGGTACGCCCCACAGTCACTGCGCTCTGGAAGTGGAGCAGCCCACAGGCACTCGCCGCGTGGCCGCATCGTTGGCTGCCGTTGGCACCCTTGCGCTTGTGGGCTTCCTCTGGGCTCCCCAGATAGCCTTCCTGAGTGCGCCGGGGCCTCCTGGTACCCAAAGCTTCAGGGTGCCTTCACGGAACCACGTGGAGACCCGGATCTCCTACCCACAAACCCCGCCGGTAGGAGGTGATCATGCTCCCATACAGCAGAACTGCGGTTTCTACGATAAGCCGATTGACAACGAGAACGGTGTACATTCGATGGAGCATGGTGCGGTGTGGCTCACATACCAACCCTCTTTGCCTAAACAGGAGATAGAGTCGCTGCGCAAGATGGCGAACAGCCAAAGCTATGTGCTCGTAAGCCCTTTCCCCAATTTGCCTGCGCCCGTGGTGGCCTCGGCCTGGGGTTATCAGTTACAACTCACTTCAGCCGATGATCCTCGCCTTGCGAGGTTCGTGGAAACATTCCGGCTTGGCTCAAATGCGCCTGAGAGCGGAGGACCATGCGCGGGGGGAAGGGGACGCCAATAAAGTAATGAGCATCGTCGAGCCGCGCCCAGGCGCTTCCCAGACTACTCTCGCTGAGGAAGCGGCTACCGAGTTGAGCGCCACGTATGCGTGGGCTTCCAGCAACCGGGCAATCGGGGGCTTGTACCTTCTATGGGTATTTTATACAACTCTTGGCTACCTAAGTAAGAATGCAAAAGTAATATGAACAATTGATCATGCAGCAGAGATGAGTTGGCGGGCTGCTTGGGGTGTGAAGGAGGCGAAGAAGTCATGAACACAAGTCACCAGCGCATCGATGTCTTGGTGCAACCTGTTGGCC
>JBBSGN010000836.1:0-1813 GCA_038254085.1 Chloroflexia bacterium
AGTGGTCTATACGAGAATTATAATCCCCAGGAGCAGGCTGTGGCAAGGAGGCGAAGGGAGTATATGAGAGACGGTGCCCTCAATTACACCCCTGCATAAACAATTAATACGATTGACGAACTACGAACGCAGCTTATTCATCGGTCGTCACTCGTCAATCCCTTTTAGCAATTAATACCCGGTTCTGATCCGTCCATCAAAAATCGAGCGGTTGGATCGGTTCTTCGGTGGGCTGGCCGTCTATGGCGGAGGACGTACCGGAGAACTGGACGAGGTTGATAAACTCGCGGGCGGCGCTGATCTCATCGTGGTTCATGCGGAAGTTGCGGGTCAGCACGTCATCAATGGTAAGGCCCGCGCCCTGTGCCAGCACCGTGAGAATCTCTCCGCTGGGGAGGTGGCGCTCGCCTCCGCCGTCCAGTGGGATCGCGATGAGAGCATCAGGACCAATAGTCTCATCAAGGTCGGCGTCTTCTATCACCGCCCCCTCTCTGATCATCTGGACAAGTTTATGTAAAGAAGATAGTCCCATATTCGCACAATGCTCCGGTTATCTTAGTGTTGAAGGCAATATGCCAAGCTGGCCGCGATACTTGGCGACGGTGCGGCGGGCCACGCGGATGCCCTTGTCGCGCAGGCGGGCCACGATCTCACGATCGGCCATCGGCTTGCCCTCGCGCTCTATAATCTCCTTGATAACGTCCTTCACGCTCAAGGAGGCAGTGAAGAAGTTGGAGAATGGCACCACGGTATGGTCGGGCAGCATAACGTACTTGCCCGCAGTGGCACGGCTGACGGTCGATTCGTGCAGGCTGGTCGCCTCGGCCACCTGCGCCCTGGTAAGCGGTTTCAGATGGCGCACTCCACGTCGCAGGTACTCCTGCTGATACTCGACCAGAGTGTTGGCTATCTTGCTCATTGTTTCGCGCCGCTGCTTGATGTTGGATATGAACAGTTTGGTGCGGGAAACGTACTGCCGTATGTGCCGGCGATCCGCTTCTGAGTAGGCCACCGACTTGTTGCGAAGATCGTTCGCCAACTGCCCGTAGAGGGGGTTGAGCCGCATAAAGAAGCGGCGTGACTCTATCACCTCGACCTCCAGCACGCCGTCTACGTCCTTGATAATAACATCCGGGGCGACATATTGCGCCTTCGAGGGGCTGCCCCAGGAACTTACCTCACCGTCGGCCCACATTACGGGGAAGGGCGTAAGGTTGTGGCGGATAAAGTCGCGCGCCTGCTCCACATGCTCAATGGATATGCTCAACTTGTGGGCTATTTGGCTGTACTTATGCTCGCCAAGTTCGGTAAAGCAGTCTTCCAGGATACGGCGGGCATGAGGCGGTTCGTGCCCCACCTCGCCCTTGAGATAGTCGAGTTGAAGTAGAAGGCATTCTCGCGGGTCGCGGGCCGCGATGCCCGGCGGACCAACGCGCTGCACCACCCGCAGCACGCGCAACACCTCATCCACTATGACGCCCAATGCGTCCGAAATCACATCGGGGTCAGAGGCGAGAAAGCCTCTATCATCCAGGCTGCCGACCAGATACTCAGCGATCTCCAAATCGCGAGTGGACAGCGCCGAGCGAAGGTCTACTATTAACCGCTCGCGCATGGTCGGCTCGGAGGCCACGAGCGAGACCGGGTCGAACTCGTCGTCTATCCCGAAGGAGAGGTTACGGTCTGAGGCATCGGCTTTGTAGCCAAGTGAAGCGAAGCTGAAGTCGTCAATTGCATCCGAAGCGCCGCCCGCGTCGAACTTGCCGCGAAGGCAACCTAAGCACACCCCGTGCTTAAGTATATCACCGCATAC
>JBBSGN010000837.1:0-1805 GCA_038254085.1 Chloroflexia bacterium
CTACAACAACATAACCAGGGGCCAGACCTCCAAGATCGTGACTAACACCTTCTTCCCGGTCAACTGCGCCCCCGGTATTCCCCCGGTCAACAAGCCCTAACCGGCTTGACGGCCAGAAATAGGGATAAAAGCTCAAACAACAAGACCGCCGACGGCGGTCTTGTTGTTTGAGCTTTTATCCCAACTTGTTTGACATTTACATAAGCGACAACTATACTACACTTGGCAGAGCGAGCCTTGAGCGCTCACTTCTACGCTTCGAGTGCGTTATTATCCCTAATCCCTCTATACCCAGGTTGAGCAGTTAGTTTCCGGGCGCGTGCGCGCATCCCCACAAAGCGCGGCCCATCACCCTACTTAACGTCAAAGCTATGCGAGTAATCCTTTATACGGGCAAAGGTGGCGTCGGCAAGACCAGTGTGTCGGCGGCTACCGCTCTACGCCTTTCCAAGTTCGGCTATCGCACGCTGGTCATGAGCACCGACGCCGCCCATTCTCTGGCCGACTCGTTTGATGTGCCCCTCGGCAACGAGCCTGTAGAGGTAGCGCCTAATCTGTGGGCGCAGGAGATCTCGGTGCTGCACGAGGTAGACCGCTACTGGGTCACTCTCCAAAAATACCTGTCCGACCTCCTTTCGTGGCGGGGCATGGAAGACGTGATGGCCGAGGAGATGACCGTGCTGCCCGGCGCTGAAGAGTTGGCCGGGCTGGTGCGTATCGTCAAGCACTACGACTCCGGCCTGTACGATGCCATCGTAGTGGACTGCGCGCCCACCGGCGACACCCTGCGCCTGCTGTCGTTCCCTGAGATCGCGCGCTGGTGGCTGGAAAAACTCTTCCCTATCCAGCGCCAGGCCGCCAAAGTGATACGGCCATTCGTGCGCGCGGTCAGCGATATGCCGATGCCCCAAGATGAGGTGTTTGAGTCGATCAAACACCTGCTCACCCAGCTTGACCGCATTCACCGCCTTATGTCCGACCAGGATATGACCTCGGTGCGCCTGGTGGTCAACGCCGAGAAGATGGTGGTCAAGGAAGCCCAGCGCACCTACACCTACCTCTCACTCTTCGGCTATTCGACCGATCTGGTGGTGTGCAACCGCCTCTTCCCGCCCTCCGTACAGGACACCTACCTGGACGCCTGGCGCGGCATCCAGGCGCGCAACCACGAACTGGTGGAAGAGTGCTTCTCGCCCATCCCCATTTTCGATGTGCCTTTCTTCGACACGGAGGTGGTCGGCGTGCAAATGCTCGACAAGATGGGCCAGGCTATATTCGACGACGCCGACCCGGCTAGCGTCTTTTTCCACGGCAAAGCACAGACCATAGAAGCCACTGACAACGGCTTCGCGCTCAAGATGCCCTTGCCCCTCGCCACCAAGGAGCAGATAGACCTCATGCAGACGGGCGACGAGCTGGTAGTGCAGGTGGGCGACTACAAGCGCAACCTGATCCTGCCCCGCGCCCTAGCCACCCTCCAAGTAGCCGGCGCCAAGCTAGATAGCGGCGAGTTGAGTATCAACTTCGTAAACCCGGCGTAGTTGCGAGTTGTGAGTTGTGAGTTGCGAGCGTTTAGAACTCACAACTCGCAACTCATTGGACAAACACTTGCGAGGGTGTTATCATGTTATCCCAGTAGAGGGGTATAGAGATGGACCAAAGCAAGTCTGATACTCAGGTGGGTGCAGAACCTGAGTCCCCAACCGAAGATGTTTCGCAGCAAGAGCTGGACGACAGCAATCGCGCGGGAGACGGCGTAGGCATAAACGCCCCTACGCAGACACGAGCCTGGCCGCCTCCTCCTA
>JBBSGN010000838.1:0-1803 GCA_038254085.1 Chloroflexia bacterium
AGCTTAAACAGAAAACCCAAACAATCCGTGAGGACCGTCTGGGCTTCTGTTCCTTCGCTGCTACTGGCGAACCAGTAACCTCGAAGTGATTGCAGTATACAGCCAGTTAGAGCGGCTGTCAATAAGCTATTGGGAAAGTTTTACACATCCACCGGATATGTGGAAGGGGACACACCTCTACCTCAGCTTTCAGGTCCCATCACAGGGGCCCGCAGCACCTTCTCAATGAACGTCTTTGCGTCCTTGTCCCTGTCCGACACATCTACATCCACGCGGATAAGATTACCCGGCTTGTTGGGCCAGACCGTCACCCAGATGAGGCCATCGCCGAAGAAAGCGATCTGGTTCCCCTGGTGGGCACTCATCTTCATGCCCAACCCGCCTTCCCCATCGCCAAAGAACCGCTTGGCCGCCTCAAATATATCTTCGCGCTTCATGCGCGTCTCGGTCTCGTATCTCAAGCCGGTTCTCCTTCGGGTAAAACGTAAAACGTAAAACGTAATAATAAGCTCCTACGCGTTACGTTTTACGTTTTACGTTTTACGACTCCATTCCCCACTCTTTCCACCCTCTTTGTGGATCAGACGGATATTCTCTATGCGTGCGCCGCGCTCGACGGCTTTCAGCATGTCGTAGATAGTGAGGGCGGCTACCGACACGGCGGTGAGGGCTTCCATCTCTACGCCTGTAGGGCCGACGGTCTTGGCGCGGGCCTCTACCTCGATGCCCCAGCCCTCGAATGCGAAGTCTACTTTCACCGAGGTGAGCATTATCGGGTGGCAGAGAGGGATGAGGTGGGGAGTCTTCTTGGCTGCCATGATCCCAGCCACGCGGGCCACCGCCAGCACGTCGCCCTTAGGGGCCGTACCCTCGCGCACCAGGGCCAGCGTCTCAGGGCTGAGGTGTATTTCCCCACGCGCGATAGCCACGCGCTCAGTATCGGGCTTTTCGCCCACATCAACCATGCGGGCGTGGCCGCTCTCGTCCAGGTGCGTCAGTACAGGCTCGTCTTCCGCTCTATCCATCAGTGTTCACCTCGCGCTCGATAGTCGGTAGTCTTTCTAAAGCTCCGGCATCGGCAAGAAAGTGCCGTCGGCTTCGCGTTGAGCCGGAAGCTTCTGCGCCACCGCATCGAGGTTTAGCCAAGTGCAAGGTCCTGAGTGCTGGGTTACAAGCTACAAACACTCTCTATTCGGGTTTGAAGCCTATCAGGTCGAGGGTCTTTTCCAGTATTTCAGCCGACACCACACCCATCGGCAGAGTGCCGTCTATGACGATTATCTGCTCGCCCTTCTGCTTCATCTCCTCGACTAGAGCCAGATAGTTGGCGTATACGGGGCGTAGGCGCTCCTCGGTTTCGTACAGCTCGACGTAGCCACCGCGCGACACTATGCGGCTCTGGCTCACATCGGGCGGCACGTCTATGAAGAAGGTCACATCGGGATCAATCGAGCGGTTGTTGAGCGTGCGAACCCAATCCTGCCCAAGCGCTTGCCCCTGGTAGGCATACGACGACAGCCGGTAGCGGTCGCACACTACATGCGCACCCGCCTCTAACCGAGGCAGGATGTCGGCCCGTATGTGATCCAGGCGGTCGGCGGCAAATAGGAGGGCTATCACGTCGTCGCCTATCGGCTCCGAAGGAGGATAAACCAGCCGGTGCGACAGCGCCTGCCTTATCACCGAGCCGATAGGCCCCCCGGTCGGCTCCTTCGTGGCAACGGCCCTTACCCCCCGCGCCTCCAGCCCCGACCTCAGCAGGGCCGTTTGCGTGCTGATGCCCGCCCCGTCCGGCCCCTCCAA
>JBBSGN010000839.1:0-1803 GCA_038254085.1 Chloroflexia bacterium
TCCGCTCCCAAACGCTTGTTCGCGCCGCCAGACTTGACGTTGCGTTGGATTAGTACTGCAAGAACGCACAGGGCAAGCCTTTTTGACGCTCATTGCTAGCTTGGGCGGCATAACCCGGTCCTAACTCGAATAGATGATAAATGCGGCGGTACTTATGGGCTAGCAGAAGAGGGTATGACCAACATAGTACATACAGCCTATTACAATCTGGAAAACTAGCGGGTACAATAGCCTCAGATAAAAAGAGTCGGCGCCCGAGACCTTGCCGAGGTCGGCGCTACAGCTTTTAAGTTTTCCACGCAGGAAAAAGGCAAACCCATCGAAAGGTGGGGACGCAAAGCCAATGGATCTAAGGCTCCTCCGAGCTATGACAGCCAGGTTGCCCGGCAAATGCTTCATATATACAGCAGCCATGTCCCCAACGGACGTGGGCGCTGTGCCAAGCAGACGCCTGCAACCTCTGTCTCTAACGAGGGATAGAAAAGATGCAGGCATTTCTCTTTAACTACAGCGACAGCCGCGCAAAATCGGGACTCCGAACCGGCAGCAATCGTTCTAATAATTCCAAACTCTTAGGGTTCCGCAAGGCTATGTGGCAGGGTGTGGGGTCGCTCGTCCTGGCGCTCACCCTGTTGGCCCAGCCCGCATCGGCGAGCCGCCCGGCATACTCTGCCCCCCAGGCACGCATGACGCAAGCTCTCCCCAGCACCGGCGCGCCGACCTACAGCCAGTATTACTCAGTCACGGGCAAGGCGGTTCGGGGCAACTTCTTGAACACGCTACAACGCTTCGGCGTCGAGCGGGTCGGCTATCCTCTCAGCGATGAGAAGGTTGAGAACAGCCAGACCGTGCAGTACTTCGAGCGCGTGCGGATGGAACTGCACCCCGAGTTGAGCAGCAAGGGCTACGGCGTGCTGATGACCCGCCTGGGCGCGGATATGACCCAGGGGGCGAACTTCAACAGCGTGCCCGGCTTCAAATCCACCGGCGCCAGCGCCTACGTGCCGGAGACGCGGCATTCGCTCTCCGAGCCATTCCTCTCCTACTGGCGGAACAACGGCGGTGTAGACCTTTTCGGCTATCCTATATCCGAGCCAATGACCCAGGACGGGCTGCGCGTGCAGTGGTTCGAGCGCGCCCGCTTCGAGTACCACCCTGAGTTCGCAAGCGCGGGCCACGCGATAGAACTGACCCACCTGGGCAGGATTGCCCTCGATAAAGAGGGCAACCCAGTGGCGTCTGCGGTTCCCGCAGTCCCCGCACCCCCTGCCCAAACCCAGCAGAGTACACCAGCAGGCACGAAGACCAATGCCCAGGCTGCTCCTGCTCTACCCATACCTGCCGCTCCTGCCCCACAGGCTCCGGCTGCTGGCACTAAGAACGCCGCACAACCGCCTGCGCCTCAGAATAACCTGTCGGCCAACGAGAGCTATCTCTTCAAATCTATCAACGACCAGAGGGCGGCGGCAGGTCTCGCGCCGGTGCAACTGAGCGCCGCCGTGACCGACCTGGCACGGGCACGCAGCACCGACATGGCAACACGCAACTACTTCAGCCACACCACCCCCGAAAGGGCCAAGTTTCTGACCATGCTCACCGACCGGGGTATTCCCTATAAGTACGGCGGCGAAATCCTGGCCCGCAACAACTACCCGAACGATCAGGCAGCCCAGGTCGCCATGACCAGCTACCTGGGTAGCGCCCCGCACAAAGCTATCATCATGGACGGGCGCTATACCTCGGTGGGCATCGGATACGCCAAGTCCGACAAAGATGGGATGCACTATTTCACGGTGATCTTCA
>JBBSGN010000840.1:0-1801 GCA_038254085.1 Chloroflexia bacterium
AGTACAGCACAATCCGACACAACCAGCATTACACGCAAGAAGTTGATAGACCTCTTGAACGAAGACCTCTCGCGTGAGTACCAAGCGATCATCGCGTATGTGGTCTATTCGCAGGTGCTGAAGGGCGCGGCGTATATGAACATCGCCAGCGAGCTTGAGCTACATGCCAAACAAGAACTTGAACATGCCCTCATCATCTCCAAGCAAATTGACTACCTGGGTGGGATGCCGACGGTCACGCCAAAGCCAGTGAAGACCTCGGAGAAGGCAGAAGAGATGCTGCAATTCGACCTGGACAACGAGAACACGACCATCCGCAACTACCGCCAGCGCGTGCGGCAGTGCGAGGCGTTGGGCGAATACGCTTTGGCCGAGCAGATACGTGACATCCTGGTCCAGGAGCAAGAGCACCAAATTGACCTGGCTACCGCTCTGGGGAAAGATGTCCCCGATGTGACCGAGCCACAAGAGCGGGCTTAAATGATTGCTAACCGTAGAGGCGCAGCGGGCATAGGGATTAAGAACAATAAAAGAGCCTCCGCGTCCTCTGTGCCTCTGTGGTGAGTAAACAAAACGGAGAACAATCTATGTTCGGCGAACGGCTGGGCACGGGCGATGAGGGGTATACCGACCTCATGGGGCCGGAGCGGGTAGCTAAGTACGACCTGCGGCCCGAAACATACGGCACGATTGACGAGGCCACCAGCGCACTTGGGCTGGCCCGCGCCCTGTCATCGCAGGAGCTCGTGAAGGAGATATTGAGGCACGTCCAGCACGACCTCTACCTTCTCATGGCCGAGGTTGCCACGCCCATCGCCCAACTGGAAAAGCTCCCCTACCGCATGACCGCCAAGCAAGCCGACTGGCTCGATGGCACCATCAAGCAGATCGAAGAGGAGATAGAACTGCCCAAGAAGTTTGTGTTGCCGGGTGCCAGCGCCGCATCAGCCGCTATAGACCTGGGCCGCACAATCGTTCGGCGCGCCGAGCGCCACGCCGTGCGCCTGATCCACGAAGGCCGAATGCCCCAGGGCCAGGCGCTGCGCTACCTCAACCGCCTCTCCTCCCTCCTCTTCGTCCTAGCCCGCTACGAAGAAGCCAAGTCGGGCGTAGGGTACGATATAGCGA
The DNA here is from genome assembly GCA_038254085.1 of Chloroflexia bacterium. GTDB lineage: Bacteria > Chloroflexota > Chloroflexia > QHBQ01 > JADMIH01 > JADMIH01. The sequence continues at coordinate 1,129 of JBBSGN010000840.1, forward strand.
CGAGGTGAGGAATAAAACGTAAAACGTAAGGGCTTTCTCTTACGTTTTACGCATTACGTTCCAGCTTCGCCACCCGCTCTTCGAGTAGCTGCCATTCTTTGGCGATGCGCTCCTGATAGGCGTACATCTCGGTGAGGGTGCGGGCGACCGAGGCATTGTAGTGGTTCTGCTGCTCTACTATGGGGTTGATGTACCAACGCAGTAAGAGGCGCACCAGGCGCTTGGTGTACGCGCCCAGCCTCCCCAGCACGCGCATGTCCCACGTTATAGGCAGGTGCGCCGACACGAACCAGGTGTCGTTCACGGCCTCCACGCTCCTACGCAGTTCGTCCAGGTTCAGGCCCTGAGGATCGCCAGGCTCGCTGGCAAAGTGCGCCCGCCGCTCCTTGACCTGTTCGCGCAACTCGGCAAGTACAGACGCGACATCGGGGGGGCTGTTAGTGGATAGTGAGTTGTTGTTCATGGTCAAATCGGTGGCTAAACGTGAAACGTAAGAGGCTCTCTTTGTTACGTTTCACGCATCACGTCATGGTACGCCTTCAGCCACGCCTCTATCTCCTTGTCCGCTCCTGCGTTGGATTTCAGGCGGTACTCGTCTACGCGGTCCATTATCTCTTGTTGCACCTCGCGGGGGCAGGGTACGCCCTGAAAAGTGAACTCGGTGGCCTCGCCA
>JBBSGN010000841.1:0-1799 GCA_038254085.1 Chloroflexia bacterium
GAACGTAATTGGGGCTACACCCGAGGCGCGCGTAGCGTCATTATATACGAGGCTTGTGTGGTTGCCGTGCTGCCGGTTGTTTCCCAGGGTCGAGCGGCAGATGTCGTCCTAACCGTGCCTGGCGACGATTGTAACGGCCGCTCCAAGCTTGGCCGCCATTACTGCCTGGTTCGAACCTTTGCCACCAAAACCCTGCTTAAACTCCGTACCGGCTACTGTTTCACCGACCTTCGGCAGACGCGGCACGTATGCGATGAGATCGATCATGGCGCTGCCCACCACACAAATACGAGGCGAGTGTGAGGCAGCCATATCAGGCATCCTCAGGCCCTGGAAGAATAGTGTACTCCGTCGTGTACAAATGGAGGCGGACTTCGGCAAACTCGTCAGCATCAGCACCGGCAGCGGCACCGATCTCAGTCGCGAAACCTTCTTCCATCGCCTCTACGCTATCGAACCACAGTTCAGCCGTGCCGTCGTAAGGCGCTACGTCATGATCTTGCTGGCGAGGGGTCGCAATATTGATGCGGTACCCGCGGATGCCTGGTATCCGGGTTGTAAGCTTTGTGTGTTCGTGGACCCAGCGTCGCTCGAATTCTTCCATGCTAACGTGCGGCTTTCGCTTGAGCAGTGCGATTAACTTGATCATACACTCCACCTTCTCAGATTAGATATATATATGTTTCCTTAGGAACGCCCATGGCAGGTGCTGGGACCAGGTCAATAGGATAGTAGAAGAACGTTGGGTTGCGGGGAGACCCGACACCTCTCCTTTCTAGCCTAATCCCGCTCCGCTGTCAACCCTTCACCGCGCCGAGCGTCAGACCTCGGATCAGGTACCGCTGCAGCAGCAACGACAAAATGATGCCCGGCAGTATCGCGATAGTTCCGATCGCAGCGATCTGGCCCCAAAGTATTTCGTGTCCGCCTACCAGGCTGGGCACAATCACGGTCAGCGGGCGAACGGCCCGGCGAGTCAGGAGCAGTGCAAACATGAATTCATTCCACGCGAAGATGAAGGAGAAGAGCGCGGTCGCCACTAAACCGGGCGCAATCAGGGGTAACGTAATCCGCCAGAACGCCATAAATGGCCCTGCCCCGTCAATCAGAGCGGCTTCTTCGAGGTCAATAGGCAGGTCTTCGATGAACCCTTTTAGCAGCCAGATGGCAAAAGGTAAGTTAAAGATCGTGTTCGCGACAATTAGCGCCAGGTACGTATCAAGTAGGCTAAACTGCTTGAAGAGCAGAAAGAGCGGTAAGGCAGACGCTACAGGAGGGAACATACGTGTGGACAGTATCCAGAAGGAGAGGTTTTGCCCACCGCTGCGGTAGCGCGCAAGGTTATAGGCCGCCGGCGTGCCTATAACCAGCGTTACCAGGGTCGTTGCCAACGCAATAATCAGGCTATCGCGCAGCCCCTGGATGCCCCCACGCCCCAGCGGCGGCATACGCATCGCGTCTACGTAGTTTTGCAAATCAAAGCTTCTCGGGATAAAGACCGGTGGCGATGTGAAGTACTCGTCAGGTCGCTTGAATGACGTAAGGATCATCCAGATGACTGGAAACATAAAAAAGATGAGGGCCACTACCAGAATGGCTATCGATACGTACTGACCGATAGGCACACGTCTAGGTCTTACTGTATGGCTTTGCATCGTTACGTTATCCTCTGTTGACGCTTCTGCAGGGCGAGGAACGCGCGGGCGACCACTGTAATGGCTATGAGCTGAAGGAAAGCCAGAGCCGCTGTGTAACCCAGGCTGAAGAACTTGAAGCCTTGCAGGTAGGTGTAAAATGCA
>JBBSGN010000842.1:0-1794 GCA_038254085.1 Chloroflexia bacterium
GAAAAACGGGTTGCCCTCCGTGCGCGAGTAGATTGCGCCGGTAAATTCAGGGCTTACTCGCTCCAGATCGAAAATGCGCTGCACCATAGAGCCGACATCGCTCGCTGAGAGGGGATCGAGACGCACCTCTGTAGCCAGACGCTCGCGCTCAAGGTCGGCTATCTGCCGCAGCCACCGAGTTCCAGGCATGGCAACCGGCTCGTCCAGGCGATAGGTGGCGACCAGAAAAATAGGGTCATGGTGGATACGCCGGGCAAGCAGGTGGAGCAGTTCCAGGCTGGTTTCGTCCGACCAATGCAGGTCTTCCAGCCCTAATAGCAACGGGCGCTGGGTGGACGCGGACGCCAGGAAACCGTAGATCGCTTCAAACAACCTCCTCTTCTCGGCTTGCGGCTCAACAGGCTGGCTGGGCAGGACACCGGGCAGCAAGAGCGCCAGTTCCGGCAGCAGTTTCACCAGCTCCGGTGCATAAGGCCCGAGGCAAGAGGCTATCTCATCACGCGACAAAGAATGGAAGTAGCTACGTAGGGCGTCGAGCAGAGGAGCGTAGGGGAAGTTGACGTCAGGCGGATAGCAATGTCCCACCAGCGCCATCCAGCCTTGCTGCCCCGCCCCCTCCACCAGTTCCGCCAGCAGGCGGCTCTTGCCCACTCCGGCCTCGCCGGCGATCAGCACCGTCTGGCCTCGCCCTGAAGGAACCAGCTGCCACAGCCGAGCTAGCGCCTCCACCTCGCGCTCTCTACCTATTATCACCGGGCATAAGTAACGCGTCTCGAGCATGAGAAGAATATGCCTTCAGCCGATTGCTGCCCTGGTGGCTTGGCTCTGGCAGTAACGTGAGCCAGACCATGCAGATACCTCAGCGCAAGAGAGCAAATACAAAGCTAGATGACGATGAGTTACTCACCGGGAGCTACGGGCGTGTTGCTTATTATACCATAGGGCTCCGGCAAAGCAGCGTGGCCCCACGCCTTATACCGGTTTTCTGTTCCGTTGCTACTCACTGGCCAGGTACTACAACAGAGCCCGGCCTCATCAAGGCATCAGGCAGGCCATTCCCAGACCAGAAAGCGAACGACTACAAGAGGCTCCGGCTCCGGGAGCTGAGACGGGCGGGAAGGTAATCAGCTTCCCGGTATTGGGTGGATTACATCACAACTACCGAAGGGTGGCATGATGCCGGGAGTGCCAAATCGTGCTCAGGGATCACTGAATGAGCAAGGTAGCCAGCACAGGAGGTTATCGACGACTGCAATTAGCAAACGGAGCCTCCCGCATGAGCCGACCCAAGTTGTTCAAGTGCCGGCACTTTGAGCCAGAGGTCATTCTGCTCTGCGTCCCCCCACCGTCCAGGTTCAGCGTGAAAGGAACGCGTCTACCTCCTCACGCGAGGGGAATGAGATCTGAGTGCCGGGACGTGTGACTGACAGGGCCGCTACACCATTAGCAGCCACCACTGCCTCTCGAAGCGGGAGTCCTGAAACAAGGTAGTAGGCGAGGCTGCCGATAAAAGCGTCGCCTGCGCCCGTGCTGTCGCTTGCTGTAACCTGAGCGGATGGCACCACGGTAAGCCCTTCGCTGTCAACAACAAGCGCACCCTTGTCACCCAGAGTGATAATAACCTCTTGAACCCCTGATTTTGCTAAACTGCGTGCCGCAAGGGCAGCCTGCTCGAGCGTTTCTACAGGCAGGCCAGTTAGTGCTTCGGCCTCCGTCTCGTTGGGCACGAGCAGGTCGGTCAAAGCGAGCAGTTCGTCTGGTAATGGTCGCGCAGGCGCAGGATTCAGGATAGTC
>JBBSGN010000843.1:0-1794 GCA_038254085.1 Chloroflexia bacterium
CAATGAACGAAGCCGCCAGATGTGCGACCCTCGCACGCAGTTTGCCGGGCAGGAAGCGTAGCGCCAACGTCACCAGCCGCTCTACTCGGCTGCGCGACGAGGCTACCAGCACGAAGGCCACCAGCAACCCCAAGAAGGCCACCGCACCGAGTATAACGGGCACATCGAATTGCATAAGCAGCGTGCCGAGTCTGTGCCCCTCCCCACTCTGAAGCGAGCCACGATTCGCTATCAGCACAAAGAGCAGTACGGCAGCCGCGAAGCCCACCATCGTCAGCCCGTCGAAGATGCGCTCCACGAATATGGTCGCCAGCGTAGCGGTCTTGCGTATCCCCTCGCGCACGCTGAGGACATAGGCGCGCACCAGTTCGCCTATCCTGGCGGGTAGCACGTCGTTCGCCATGTAGCCGATCACGACCACCTCAAATATCTTCACCACGTTGCTCTTCGGCAGAATTGGCTTGAGTAGTACCTGCCACCGGACAGCGCGTATGCCCACGCCAACGAAGTAGAGAGCCAGGGCAGGCAAGAGCGCCCAGTAGTTGGCGCGCAGAATGGCGTTCCAGACAACATCGAGCGGCTGGTTCCATAGCGCCCAACCCAGGAATAGCAGGCTGATTGCGATGCCGATTATGAACTGTCGAGACTTGAACAAAAAGTTGTTCTCCTGCTTCACGGAATTATGAATTATGAACTTTCCACCTCAATTCATAATTCATAATTCATAATTCATAATTGGTCACGGCCATGCTTCCGAAAAAGCTGCTCTTTATATTCATGGCTGATGACGCTTGACAGCCGCTTACGAAATATAGGATAGCGCACGATGCCCATCTTGTTCAACCAGAACTTGCGGGCCACGTTGAGGGTAGACAGGCCATACACCACGCTGCGGCGGAAGTTCACACTCGAAGCCTCCGGGAAATAGCGGGTGGGAACCGGCACCTCGGCTATCTTGAAGCCGAACGCCACCGTCTCGGCGATCACTTCGCTGTCGAACACGAAGTCGTCCGAGTTGAGCAGGAAGGGTATAGTAAGAAGCAGTCTGCGCGAGTACGCCCGCAAGCCGGTATGCGCCTCAGACAGATGCGTGCCAAGCGCCAGGTTCTCTACAGTGGTCAGGAAGCGATTGGAGATAAACTTCCATACCGGCATCCCGCCTTCCAGTGTGGCTTTCCCTCCACCGAGCAGGCGCGATCCCAACACCAGGTCGGCCTTGCCGTTGATGATCGGCTGGATCATGGCCGGGATGCGGGTGGGGTCGTACTGGTTGTCGGGGTGGACCATCACCACGATGTCCGCGCCCGCCTTTAGCGCCTCCAGATAGCAAGTCTTCTGGTTGCCTCCGTAGCCTTTGTTCTGTACGTGCACGATCACGTCCAGGCCCAGGCGGCGGCCTATGTCGGCGGTGTCGTCCTGGCTGGCGTCGTCCACCAGGATCACTTTGTCAACAATGTCTTTGGGCAAGTCGCCGTGGGTCTTTTCCAGGGTCTTGGCGGCGTTATAGGCGGGCATGATGACCACCACGCGCGGCTTGCCCTGCCCTACGCCCGAATTGCGCTGCGACTGCTTCATTTGCTTCAGGGCCTCCGTCTTCGCCCTCATGTTTATTATCTCCTCTACTACATCGCCTCTACCTGAGCAACAGGTAAACAACCCCATGCCTAAAGGGCGGGGCTTTGCCCTAAAACCTGGTTCTGGCTTCCCTTGCAGGATACAGAGGTTTTGAGCAGTACGGCAGGTTTACAAGCTGCCCTACGGCCAATATTGACCGCAGCGTTGTAATCGGCGTTC
>JBBSGN010000844.1:0-1792 GCA_038254085.1 Chloroflexia bacterium
CGACAATTGCCGCTTCATCCAGTCGGAAATAGAGCGCGTCGTTCCCTTTGTCAACTTTTAGTCTCATTTTCCCTCTTTGCTGAACCGCCAAGACGCCAAGAACGCCAAGGCTTTGTAAGAGTTAGATTCCAATTCTCATATCTTTTCTAATATTTATTGGCCTCGCAGAAGTAACGGGTTGTTGGTTGGTTTCTTGCGTCTCGAAAGGCTCTCTCGCTGATTGGAGGCGGTTCTTCGACTGCCCCCATCCCTAGATGGCATTTGTACTCATTTACCAGATTGTTTACCAGTAGCTCAACTCTCTCTTCGTCTGCTGTGTCTTCTATAGAGAATCCGATTACGAGTTGATCATCAACGGTGAAGTTTAAGATTGCCAGGTATATTCCTGTCTGCTTGGATTTGAGGTAAATCGAAAACGAGCGGCGCGGATAATCCAAGCCTCGCTGTATCACATGTGACAAAGAGAGGGCGGACTCCCGTTCGTATTCGCCAAGAAAGTAACGTGGGGGATGTTTTCTATAGCCAAGAGGCACAAGCATCAATTTCTCGTTGCCCCTGTCCTCACTTACTTCACGGTCCACGTAGTTGTCAAGGAAACAGTTGATGGTTTCCAGGTCTCTGTGCATAGTTAGGCCATAAATATCGATGTAAGCGATGCAAGGAGACAAACCGACCCTCTCAGAAAAACTGCTACTCTTACTGTCCTTCTAAGCCGTTACTACTACCACACTCACCCGCTTATGAAAAGCCCATCCCACTCGCCGCCCCACGTCAATCGGTTTCGGGGTCCGCGCTCGGCGTAGATTGCATCTCGGAGTTGGTCCAGGTTCTTATCATCCGCAAACGCCCCGACCTGTTGTAACAGAACCAGCCTGCTGTCGCGGCCTCGCAGCCGATCGTCAATAGCCACTTTGAGGAAACGCCATATACCTTCAATTCTCCGCGCGGGGATATAACCGTGCGGCCTGGTGTTCTAGCGTCTCTTTTGGCAGTCGCAGGTACTCGGCGGCTTCGTCCAATGTGAGCACATCGGGCAGTAGCGTAGCTTGGCCTCATGCTGTTTATCTCCATTCTGCTTTACGGACAGTTTCCCATCTGATGACGTACCTTGATTCCCCTTATGCATATTATACATAACACGGCATTACTGGAATTGTACCCAACCCCCCATAAACAACATACCATCCCCCTCATCCCCACCCCGCACTGCCATAACCTTACCCCTCGCAAAGTAGGGGAAGTCGGGCCATTCGGCGGGGTCGCCTGCGGACTTACCGGGGACGGGAAGGAGGCGAGCGGTGAGGGGCTTGTCGGCGCGGATAGCGAGGGCGGCCATGTCGAGGATGATGCGCTCTAGCTGGTGGAGGGAGACGTCGCCTGGGAGGGGCACGGTATCGAGGCCGAGGCCGCACACGGCTGATAGGAGAAGGAGCGTGTCGAGGGTGACGAGGCCCTCGGCGGCGCGGTCGGCCAGTGTTTGATCTTCGAGAGCGGGGAGCATGAGGCCGGAATAGCCGACGGTAGGCAGATGTTGGCGGGCCTCGCGCAGTATGCCGGTGAAGAAAGCGGCGGCGGCCACAGAACCGGGTGCGCCGAGCGGCCCGCCACTCAGCATTTCGAGGGCGCGGGCGATGCTGCGGTCCGGCGCGGGGTAGGGAGCCATAGAGACGTCGAGGCCGGTGAAGGTGTAGCCGTGCTCGGCACCGAGCGCCCCGCACACCTCGGCGATCTTGCCTCCTTCTTCTATCAGCAGGGCCAGCAGGTTCTCTCGCGCCTCCTCGTGCGAGCGGGC
>JBBSGN010000845.1:0-1782 GCA_038254085.1 Chloroflexia bacterium
AGCGGCTGCGACTCTTGGCACCCTATGCTGCTAACACTGGTATAATCTATGCAACGGACAGAGAGGGCGCTAGCGGAATTGGAGAGATTGAGATGAACGGCCCAGAGAACGACAGCTACAGGGACTTCGACACCGGCGAGCCGGACGGAGAGCGCGACACCGTGCGCATATTGCCCGACGATACCGATGGCGAAGCGTCCGCTTCTATACAGCCGGTGCGCCCGGGCACGCTCTACACCCACCAACCCGGCCCGGCCCGGCCCGCGCGATCCTCTCTAAAGCCTTATGACTCGACGCCTATATCGCCCACGCCCAGGAGCGCCGCTCAAGCAAGGCATATCGAGACGGCCCCAAGTGAAGCGCCAACCTACGTTCCACCCGCCTCGCCGGATAACGGCCCGGCGGTTGTCCGGGTGCGAAGGGGTCCATCTGCGTGCGCCATACTGGCAGGTACGTTCGCGCTGCTGGCGCTCTCGTGCGCTTTGTTGGCCTTCGGAACGCTCCAGGGCGGGCTGAACGGGCTGGGCAAGCTGGGCGGGCTGATCCCCAACTTCGGGGGTATGCTGGTCACTACGCCTACCGTCACCATAGACACCAGCCGTCCGACCGTGATTGACCAGGTGCGCGCTCTCAACAAGCTGGAGACCGTGCATTACCAGCTAGAGAAGGTGGTGAGCGGCAAAAGCAGCGGCCCACTCCCCGATTTTCTGACCAGCGACAAAATCCTGCTGGTCGCGCACGGCGAGGTAGTTGGGGGCGTGGACCTCAGCAAGCTCACCCCAGGAGATATAACCGTAATTAGCGACAGCGTACTTATCAACCTGCCCCCGCCGGAGATACTTTACAGCAAGCTGGATAACGACAAGACCTATGTCTACGACCGCCAAACAGGAGTGTTCAACAAACCCGACCCGAACCTGGAGTCCCAGATGAGGCAGGCCGCCGAGAAAGCCATCATAGACGCAGCCAAAGAGGATAACATCCTCGACAAAGCCAGGGTAAACGCCGAGCAAGTCATCCGCACGCTAGTCAGCGGCTTGGGGTATAAGGATGTGCGGTTCAAGGAACAACCGTAGGTAGTTGTGAGTTGTGAGTTGCGAGTACCGAGTGCTGAGTGATCAAGGATACCTACGGTTCGGGACTGACAGTTTATCCGGCACTCACTAGGAGGGGAGTCGTATATATGGCTAAGAAGGACAAAGTCAAAGAACTGAAGAGAGAGTCACGGTTTGCGGCGATGGAGGCATTGAGACCCACCGGCGGGTTCCCGGTGCCTCCGCGTGAAGCCATCAGCCAAGCTAAGAAGGTCTCTAAAAAGCTGCCTTACCCAATAGCTCCCTACCCGCAAGCCAACCCACTACAACTGTTCCGCTGGGCGCAACACGAATGGTGGCAGCTGGGCAGGTGGCGGGGTCTGGCGCTTCCTGTGGTGGCAATCGTGGCCCTCCTCACATGGGAGAAGGAGCAGGCCCTCAAAGAGGAGCGCTGGCACGAGATCGAGATGGCCCAAACCAGGCGACGCGCCGCCGAGCTATATGGCGCGTTCGGCCCCCGCCCGCACAAGAAGAAGCTGTTGGGGATAATCCCGCTGCCGGGGCGATGAGGGACGGATGGCGATGGACGAAAGACGAAAGACGAAAGACTAAAGACGAAAGACGAAGGAGTAAACGACCCCATTGATAAATCAAGGGGCTTTTCCATAGAACCTTTATCTGGACCTCCTTACGGATTGCAGAGGTTCTCAGAAGTACGGCTGGTTTACAAGCAGCCCTGCTAACCGAG
>JBBSGN010000846.1:0-1770 GCA_038254085.1 Chloroflexia bacterium
GAGCATTTCTGAGGTTGGAGGCCAACAGGCTAGAGAACGGCGCAAGTTGGTATGAGGCGAAGATCTCGATCGTACGGGATGCGGTCAGGAGGTATCTGGCCGAACCACTCTACCTACTGTCTCCAACTGCGTAAGTCCTATTTGCATAGGTATACCGTTTCCAGCAGTTTGTTAGGGCGACCTTTCGCTTGTCTTGTTCTCTACCGGACGCTTCCTGTCATCGGTCCGAGTCCATAACACGCTCTAGGGATTGATATGCACGGTCCCGTTAGCATTACCGCTTGGTGTGTAAGTGAAATTGCAGGCGCTGTAACTAGGATCGTTGCAAGCTCTATTTAGGTTATGCTGGGCTCCTTGCTGTACGGTGCCTCCCCCAGGACCCGCATCAGGCTTGAAGTGTACAGAATAGTTCGTGTTACCACTTGGAGTGGTAACAGGCTTGGCGCACTCTGTTCCCTGTATGCCTGCTGCGTCTACATGAGGGTAACAGTCGCCCGTGTCATGCGCAGCAGCAAGAGCCATCGGGGCAATAGCCAACACCATCGCCGCCATAACCAATGCCAACGCCAACACTAACACTATGCGCCTCATTCGCTACCTCCTTTTTCTCCGCAACCTCCTCATGGAGGTTGCTATTGGTGTGACTGTGCCCGCAAATAACGAGGCTGTCAATGCTAGCGGTGGATCGCACACGACCCCGTCCGCATACCTCAAGCATCTTCAGAGTCTCGTTAGGGGGTCACGCTGATCCACCCTCGACGTGTGTCGCCGTCACCAGCCTGCCAGCATAGGGACGGGGGAGAGCCTTGTAACTCCCGCAGGTGTTGAGTTTCCGAGACGAACAGCATCTCGGAAATTCGACAGTACAGACGTAGCAACCTACCGCATAGTTATCCAACAAGGTGAATATGTGGCGGTGATCATGGGCTCCTCGGGGGTGTGATCATACGCTTGTTCATGGTTATCCACAAGGTGCATGATTATCCAGGGTTTCGACAGCAGAGCTAAACGCCTTCTCTTAGCCAGCCTGTGTAGCCGCGGCGTTGGCAGAGAGTTCTTTGTTTAAGACCCTCTCTGCCAGCTCTGGGTTATCCCGCTTGAGGCGGCGGAGGGTGTAGGTCTCCGAGTTTCCAGTAGCCCCAAAAGACTTTACATTGTCATCTCTTTTATGTCCTATACCAGGACCGTCCCCATGCTCTGATAGTGCTGGGTCTAGCTGTTTACTGACCTCCGTGCGGAGCGCCTTACAGACAACCCGGCGGCCGATTAAAGTGCGTAGTGCTTGTTGGGTTGGTGGCCGCCGGGCTCAATACCCCTCTACTCTACCCGCAACATCCCTACTCCACACCGAACCACCGCCGCCACCAGGAGGCCCTCCGCTCTGCCCTCGCACGAGGTTCGCCTGCAGCGCTCGCCGAAGCGCTGGGACAGCCGCTCGGTACGAACCAGTAGTCATCTTGTTGTTGGAGGCGATCTTTCGGCCTTGGGGAGCGCCTCCTTATTCACCAGATTGCCGAGAGGGGGTGTTCTCGGACACCAGGCTTCTGGCATGAATCTTTCTCGAAAACTCGGAGGGCTTGAAGGCATGAAAAAGAGAGCCGGAATCCAGTTTGAGGGGCTCCGGCCTTATAGCTGTTAATTTAGTTGTTAATCTTGTCGTATGGCAACTTAGTGAGGAGGGTTTTGTGCACAAAGTGTTGATCATCTGCGCCGTGGTGGTGGTGGTGTCAGGCTTGCTTGCCGGATGTGGTGGCGGGGGTGATACGCAGA
>JBBSGN010000847.1:0-1765 GCA_038254085.1 Chloroflexia bacterium
CGGCTTCTACAACCGCTTCTACGACGGGATCGCATCGCTGAGAGTCAGGTACTTTTGTCCTATTTCTTCTGGGCGCTACCTAAAATGTGAACCTTACCCCGACGGCGATTCGTTATATTAGTTATGAGCTGCTGTAGCGGCCTCCCCGCTTACGATTACCCTAATGAAAGTAGAAAGCCATGTCCAAAGAGATTGCCGACGTAATACTAGCCAATATAGACGACATCACCAAAAGGTGGGTAGACGTCCTTCGCCAAAGCCCGCGTACCGAGATACACGGTCGCCTGTTGTCCTCCGAGATCGTGGACGGGGTCAAGGCGATGCTGGCAAATCTGACCTCTGCTATCGAGCAGCGTGAGTCGCCCGATGGCGAAACGACACCTGTCATGATAGTGCCGCACCAAGAGGCTGCATCCACACCATTAAGCAAGAGACTCCACGGTACGAAGCCTTTTGGCACGCCGTTGCAGAGGGCGCAACAGGCTGCGGCCATGCACGGCAAGCGCCGCCATATCCAGGGCTACGAATTCCATGAGGTTATTCTGGAATACGTAAAGTTGCGCCAAGTTATATGGGAGATGTTGCAGGCCGCCACGCTGGAGTGGGAAGAGCCGATTAGCCTCGATGTGGTACAATACACGGACCGGCTGCTGGACGAACTGATGCTGACGACCACCGAAAACTATTACAACGCCTCGGTGCGCGATCTCGAAACGAGAGCCACCCGCGACCCCCTCACCCAGCTATACAACAAAGATTACTTCCAACAGCGCCTCAGCCATGAACTGCGACGCGCTTTGCGCTATTCGGAGCCTCTGACGGTGGCGCTAATGGATATGGACCGCCTCAAGACGGTCAATGACACATATGGTCATCCGGCGGGGGACGCGGTGATTGTTGCGGTGGCCTCGGCCCTCAAGGTAACGGCCAGGCAACCTGACGTGCCGTGTCGCATCGGAGGGGACGAATTTGCCGTTATATTACCAGAGACCAGTAAAGAGCACGCGACCATCTTTGCGGAGCGCGCTTTGCAAGCCGTGCAAAATCTTGTGACTGTGGTTGCACCGAGCGAACTTGTGTACGCCGGCCCTGCTGTACTATCCGACCCGACTGGGAATGCACTCGGAGGATTGTCCGGCCATACGAGTGGACCGCTGGAGGTGCCTGTGCCCACTCTTTCGATAGGGATGGCATCATTCCCAGAGGATGCGCGCGAACCCGAAACGCTGGTCGCCAGGGCCGACGCGGCTCTGTACCGAGCAAAGAGAGAAGGGCGCAACCAAATCATTTCGTATAACGCAGAATCGTCTCATTGACGAGAGACTACCGAGGAGCAACATTTGAACGAACAGCGCCAACAGACGGGCGTAAATGTAGAGGTAGGCCAGCACTCGGACGCATCGGACGCACAGGCGGCACAGCCAACTGTGCATGTTGATGTCGGCGTGAGCCGCTTCAAAGTCCCCAGCATCGTGCTCACTACGGCGGGCGTGCTTGCCGTGCTAGTCCTCGCCTATGTGATATACCAGACGCTGCCCCTGTTGCTGCTTCTGTTTCTGGCGTTGCTGGTCGCCACAGCCATCGAGCCGTTAGTCAACTGGCTGCGGCGCGGCCCGTTCAACAGGAGCGCGGGTATACTGGTGGTGTACACAGGCATCTTCCTGGCGATTGGGCTGATTGGCTTCCTCACCCTACCGGTCGTGTTCCAGCAGATAGGCGCGTTGGGCACTTCTCTTACTAAGACAGTCGGCGATATTCACGATAC
>JBBSGN010000848.1:0-1764 GCA_038254085.1 Chloroflexia bacterium
AAACCGCCGCACGCGGTTTTGGGCGTTTTGCTATTGTTATTACTTGTTCTTCGCAAAGAGAAGCGGATCGGAGGGGTGAGCGGAAAGTAAGTGTCCCACCCGCTTCCTATACTTCAGCGCCTGCCGGGGCGACAACGCGGGCGCGAGCCACCGAGCCATCTCGTCCGGGTGGACCCGTGCCGACGTGATAATCTTGCGCCGGTCGGTCGTGAACTCTTTCAGGCGCGATATGCCTTCCAACCTGCCCCTGACTAGGTGCTTGTCGCCGGTGAGGAGGCCGTTCAGCATCGCGAGCGTGTCGTACCTTATGATTAAAGGCCAGTAGCGCGTGAAGAGTGGCTCCGGCATGTTCTTATACAGGGTCCACACGCGGTTACGCGAAATGAGGGTGCGCTTGAAGGGCGAGGCGTGGCCGCCGGTGGCCGAGTACTCATGCGTCACTTTGGCGTGGGGGTTGCGCAACGCCCGCCAGCCCTTGCTCCTGGCCCGCCACGCCAGGTCTGCGTCTTCGAGGTAGCTGAAGAAGCGCTCGTCGAACAAGCCCACGTCATTCAGCATATCGGCCCGATAAAGCGCCGCGCCTGCGCTCGGCCCGAACACCGGCACGACCCCCCGGCTTTCCAGGTCGGCGCTCAATATGCCCAACCCCCTATCAAGGGCCACGCCATCTTCGTGCAGCGAGATGCCCGCCGAGGCCACCACATCGGGCAAGTGCGCGAACAACATAGTGGAAGCTATCATGCCCACTTCACGGCCTACTTCATGCGGGGCTTCGTCAGCACAACTGACTAGCTCGGCGAGCCACTTCGGCTCCGGCACCGCGTCGTTGTTGAGTGCGACGATGTACCGAGCGCGCGCGCATCTGATAGCCTGGTTGTTCCCAGCAGCGAACCCCACGTTATTGGGATTGCGAATAATACGGGCAGGACAGGGTAGAGGAGCCGACAGCCAGGCAGGTTGCAGACTCCGTTCGAGGTCGTCCAGTAGCGCAGAGGAACCGTCTATCGAGCCGTTATCCACCAACCAGAGTTCGTAGTCGCGATAAGTCTGGGCGGCCAGCGCGGATAGGCACGCAGGCAACAGCCGCGCACCGTTCCAGTTGAGGATGATTACAGCGCTCTCAATCATGATCCGCATGAGGGGCCGATGGCTGATCAAAGAGAGCGTCGAACTGATTGAGGAGCCAGACGAGATGGTCTGCTTCGCTGTAGCCGTCGAACTCTCGAACGGCCTGAGCGCCTACTTGGCTTTGGCTCGGGAATTGACCTCGCTGGGCTACAATTTCTCTGACGCGGGGAATGAAGATGAATTGCAGCCACTGGCTGAACGACATGGTGTCCATGCCGAAGGCCTTCGTGAAAGCGTACTGAGGCGAATCGAGAGGCGTGTTACGCCAGAGACCGATTCTCTTCAGCTCGGCCTCTATTTCGTCTATTCTTTGCTGCACCACAGCATAGTCGGGACCCATGGGCGACTCCCTTTCCGGTGATGTTCTAGAGCATCCCTCTGGGTTGGTCATAACCCCGCCAGCCAGGGTGAAGAGCGCGACGGGGGAGAAGCGGTTTTCGTGGGTCGGGCAGCATGAGCGTGCAGCGGGAGGAGGCCATCAGTCTTTCATGAGCCCGACCAGGCGAGCTATGGTATGCATATGGGCGCGCATGTCGTTTAGGCGGATATTTTCGTCGGGGCCATGTGCCCTGGAATCGGGGTAGCCGGTGCCTATGGCCGCGGTGGCGATACCGAGTCCGCGCGGTGGGGGCATGG
>JBBSGN010000849.1:0-1762 GCA_038254085.1 Chloroflexia bacterium
CTATGTTTGCAACTGAGCAGGGCTAGTTCATAATTCGTGATTCCCGAAGGGCAGGTCTGCTATGAATAAGGAAAAGGGTAAAGACGAAGGGGATGGTGTGGATTTCGACCCTCAGTGGCCTCAGAGACCTGGGCGACCGCAACCTGAGCAGGCGCGGCCTCACTTTGACCCGCCTGACGGTGAGAAGCGCCGCGCCGCCTCTCAGGACGGTGGAAGGGCGCACGGGGCGGCTTCTAAATGGACTTCCTACCCCGTCTCAAAGGGTGATAGCCAGGACGGCGGGGATGCGTCGAAGGAGACGCGCGTGCTGCCCGTGGTCGAGCCTTCGCGCTTCGACAACGGCGGCAGGCGTGGCCCAACCCACGCCCCAACCGCCCGGCCACAGCCCACAACACCACCCGGACAGGTTGAGCAAGGCCCGTCCGCCCAGACACAGGCCCCACAGGGACGGCGACCCGGCGGCTGGCAGTACGAACGGGATGAAGCTGAGTACGACGAGCAGCCACCCAATACTTACGCTTCTCCTCAACGCGGCGGTAAAGTGCCGACCATCCACGCGAGGGGCGCTTGGAAAGACGGGGGCACAAGTCCCAGCTATATCTCGATGGAGATCGAGGGGGCGCGCAAGCGTCGCGGCGGCTGGATTCTATGGGTTCTTGGCGGGGTGTTGGCCCTGGCGCTTGTGGGGGCAATAGCTTTTTCGCTCGCATGGCAGGGGCAGTATGCGGGCAAGGTATACGCTGGCGTGTCGGTCCTCGGCATGGACATGGGAGGCAAGACCCCTGACGAGGCGAAGAAACTGATCCAGGACAAGGTGCAGGCTTTCGTAGCCCAGCCCGTTGTGCTGACGTGGCGCGGCAAGGAGTGGCGACCAAGCGCCGACCAACTCGGTGTGAAGGTAGATATAGACTCGACCGTGAGCGAGGCTTTCGGCGTGGGGCGCACGTCCGACCTGATCGGTAACGTGTCGCAGCAATGGTCCTCGGCGCAATCGGGTTACGCCGCGCCTCTCACTGTGCAACTGAGCGAACCGGCCTTGCAGACCTACCTGGAGACTATCGCAGGAAATGAGATAGACCAGAAGTTATTCGAGGGAGACATCAGGCTGAACGGCGCGCAGATAGTGTCCATGCCCGGCAAAGAGGGCCGCAGGCTGCGCGTGTACGAGGCCATCTCGGCCGTCCGCGACTCGGTTGCTAAGTTGGAGCCTGCCAAAGTAGAGTTGCCAGTTGAGGTGGTCCAGCCTACTGTGTCGGCAGAGGAAGTAGCATATATAGACGGTCTGCTGGGGGTACGCATTAGCGGGCCGATTACCGCGACAGCGATGGGCAAAACCTTCGCCCTCGACCGGGACGCGCTGGTGCGCGTCACCACTATCGAGCGCAACCCCGACCGAAACGCCTCGCGCCACATCGAACTGGGGTGGAAGGACAACGAGTTGACGCTATGGGGCGCCAATTGGGCCAGCGACGCGGCACGCCCGGCTCAAAACCCCCGCTTCGCCTGGAACAACGGCTCGGTGTCTGTATTGAGCGAGTCCATTGAGGGCTTTCAGACCGACCCAGCCAGCATAATCGCCTCTATCAAGGAGCATTCGGGGACGAGTGACAAGCGCGAATATGACTTGCCCGGCAGGGTGATAACACCCACTGTGTCGAGCAAGGACATCGGCGCGCTCGGCATCAAGGAGTTGATGGGCACGGGCACCTCGACATTCAAAGGCTCGTCGCCCGAGCGGGCGACCAACATACAGGTGGCCGCC
>JBBSGN010000850.1:0-1758 GCA_038254085.1 Chloroflexia bacterium
GCCGCCTCATGCACTACACACCAGATCAACTCGAAGCAATCAACAGTATCGACCATAATCTCCAGATTATCGCCTGTGCCGGCTCGGGCAAAACCCAGGTCATAGCCGCCCGCATCGCCAACATCCTCAAAGAAAAGGCTTCTCAAGACATTACCCCCGCCAATATAGTTGCGTTCACATTTACCGAAAAGGCCGCGGGCGAACTCAAAGATCGCATTCACCGCCTCTGTAAAGAAACCTTGGGTACCGACGAGGGTCTTGCTGAGATGTTCGTCGGCACAATCCATGGCTACTGCCTGAACCTCCTGCAATCCCCTCCTCTCTACCAATACTTGAAGTACCGCGTCCTTACAGAGATCCAGCAACGCCTCTTTATCGACCGTCATAGCAGCCAATCCGGCCTAACCGACGTGCCCCTCCTGGCTGGCGGCCAGCACCTCAAACGCTGGGCTGACTCTCGTCTTTATCAAGATATACTCTCCATCCTGGGAGAAGGCGATGTCGACTGGAGCAAGGTCCCGCTCCCCGTTCGCGACGCCTACTACAAATACCTGGAGCTCATCGACAGCAAGCGCTTCCTCGATTACACAATGATCATCGCCAATGCCGTCGCAAATATACAGAGCCACCCCGCTCTACGCGACCATATAGCAAATCAAATCAAGTACCTCGTAGTCGACGAATATCAGGACGTCAACCCCTTACAGGAAGCTCTTATCTCTGAAATCCAATCCCTTGGCGCCAATCTTTGTATTGTTGGCGATGATGATCAAACGATTTACCAATGGCGTGGCTCGGATGTCTCCAATATTCTCACCTTTTCGCACCGCTACCCAGTCGTCCATCAAATTGCCCTGAACGAGAACTTCCGCAGCAGTGTTGCTATCGTTGAATCCGCCAGGCGCACAGTTGAGCGCAACCCCGAGCGCCTCACCAAGAAAATGATTAGCACCGAAGCACAACCATTCACGAATGGTGAAATACTCGCTCTCACTTTCCACAGCGTTTCGGAAGAAGCCGAGTGGATCGCCGGCAAAGTAAAATCCCTTTATTCAACAGCTTATAGCGACAGACCAGACGCGGACCCAAGAGGCCTGACCTATGCAGATTTCGCCGTGCTTATCCGTGCCCGTAAAGACGCCACCCCCATTCTGCAAGCCCTCAAAGCAGCCGACGTCCCCTATGTAGTCGGCGGCATGAACGGTCTCTTTGACACGCCCGAGGTCCAGGCGATGTGTGAGGTCTTCTACTATCTCGGCGACTTTGCCCCCGGCAACTCTGGTGTCCCTACCACCGATGGCCTCCGTCGCACTCTGGCATCTGCAGGCCTTGGTCTCACTGTTGCCCAGATCGAAAAAGGCATCGCTTTCCTTACCACCCGCAAGCCCCAAATCAGCGGTCGCACCGATGCCCTCCTCTTCCTCCAACGTATTTACCTCGACTTCCTTGAGCAGCTTGGTATTCGCGAGGACGCCATCAACACCGCGGACGGCGGTCGCACTGGCGAGGTCGTCTATTACAACCTGGGTAAGTTCAGCCAGGTTATCACTGACTACGAACAGATCAACTCCAACTCCTCGCCCGCCCAACTCTACAGCGGCTTCGCCAGCTTCCTTTTCTTCCAGGCACCGGGCTATTACCCGGAGGGCTGGCAAGACGCCGGCTATGCCCGACCTGACGCCGTCCAGATTATGACCATCCATCAGGCCAAGGGCATGCAGTGGCCGGTTGTCTTCGTCCCCTGTCTGCGCCGCAACC
>JBBSGN010000851.1:0-1751 GCA_038254085.1 Chloroflexia bacterium
CCTTGGCAATTCGATTGTCACCAGCACGAAGATAGGTGATGTCGCGGTAAACACCAACCACCTTGCGGGCGGCGCTGTCACCGGCGCGAAGATAGCCAACGGTACGATTTCAGGCTCCAATGTAGCCTCCAATACCCTTACAGGTACCCACATAGCCGGTGGAGCCATAGGCAACTCCGAGCTAGCTAGCGGCGCGGTGGGCTCCGGGCAGATAATAAACGGGGCGGTAGGCACCTCCCAAGTAGCGTCGGCGAACAAGGACGGTGGCTTCGCTACCCCATCCATGCGTAGTATTGGTGGTGCGGCAAGCTGGACAAGCGGAGGCACCTCTCAGCTTGCCTCTTCCGCCAACCACGCTCACTCGATTAGCTTCAAGGCACTCCCAAAGGACGAACGCCGCAACGCGATAGCTCTCGCCGAGAAAATCGCGGCGAGGGAGTCGAAGGATGCCAAATACAACGAGCTGCGCGAGATGGTGCTTCTACTCTTCCGGCTGGCTGCGGATGATATAGACGTTGACCGGCATGAGCGCGAGCAGATCATAGACGAATCCGAGGACGGCGACAGTCTAGAGCACGAGCTGTATATGCAGCACGACTACATCTATTACGCCCGCCATATGCTGCAAACCGACGCCAAGTACCGGGTACTTTGCAAGCACGACCCGCGCCTGGCGAAGACCGCCCGCACCGTTGAAGGCGTCACGGAGCTAGAGAACACGTTTGTTCTTGATGAGGAGCTCGACGAGGATGGCAACTTGAAGCCCGAGCACGCGGCTAGCTACGAGAGGATTCACAATGAAACTGTTCCACGAGACCACGCGCAAGGAAGCGAAGGCGCACCTCGATTCAGGGGGACTCATAGCCTTAGATCCAGCGGACGCTTTGATCGCCGAGCATGGCCAGACGGTGCGCCATCTTATAGGTGACACGTTTCACCCGGACGTATACGTACTCGTCGCGGAGAACCTGGTCTATCCATCCCGCAACGCAATCGCCGCCGCTTCTTACGAACAGTTAGGTCCGCAAATGGAGAGCCTCGGGCCTATTGAGAAATGGTATCTGGTTGAAGGCGCCGAAAAGGCCCCCGTGGAGGCGGCGCTTGATGCCGTCGCTTAGCCCACCGGAGCACTACCCCGCAGGCGAGACGGCAACGAACCTCAAGCCAGGCGATTACATCCTCACGCACGGCACATACCGCCTGGCGAAACTCATTAGCTTCGCCCAGCGTTTAGGTCTGCCTAAAGAGGATAGGCCATTCGCCTACTACCAGCATGCCGCCCTCGTGGTGTCCGGCACGGGCACGCTCGTCGAGGCTCTGGGTAACGGGGTGGTGCAGAGCGACATATCCGACTACGAGAACCGTGAATACCACCTCGTGCGCATTGACGCCGACTACCACGACCGCTCGCAGATATACCTATTTGCTCAGAGCGTGCTAGCGGCGAAGACGCGATACGGCTACCTCACCATCCTCTCGCTGCTCATCACCTACCTGAGCGGCTTTGCCGTATCGTTTGAGAAAACAGGGACTTCAATCTGCTCGGGGTTTGTCGCCAACGCATTGGTAAGAGCAGGCTACATATTCCCGAAGCCACCTGACTTCTGCTCGCCGGCGGACCTGAGCAAGTTCTTTGGCGTCATCCCACCAGCACCACAGGGAGATCATGTTGAAAAAGTTTAGACTCATCCTTGCGCTCGCCGTTTTGCTCATAATCGGCATAGTTATCTTCGCCGCGTCCCGATGCGACC
>JBBSGN010000852.1:0-1747 GCA_038254085.1 Chloroflexia bacterium
CGGAGAAGAAAATCAATAGAATCTCTGCGTCCTTGCGCCTCTGCGGTGAGCAACTTCTACAAGTCCGAACAGTCACGATAATAGACGGTTCACCCGTGATCCAATACTAACCAGGAGACGGATAACGAAAGACGAAGCCGGTATCCGTCTTTCGTCATCCCGCCGCTTGACAAGGACTCCCGCGTCCGTTATAATTCTGCGTACCCCTATAGTGGGGTAGGTTCGCTAACGTTCCGCGGTAGCTCAGTTGGTAGAGCATCCGACTGTTAATCGGATTGTCCCAGGTTCGAGTCCTGGCCGCGGAGCCGCACAAACGATAGTCGTCTTTTTCGTTGGCCTTAGGCTTTTGCCGGTGGGCCAATTTTGCTTAATTAGGGCGATCCTGCGGTTGGTAGGCTGATTGCTGTATAATTATTATTGACACTTTGCGGCCATGGGGTCTTGATACAAAAGATATTAGGGATACAAGGAAGGTAACAGGGAGTTGGATAGGCAAACAGCAATAGAATATCTTCTGGAGCTATACCAGAACCCGGAGCATAAAGGCCATTTAGACAATCCCGATGTCGAAGTCAGAGGGGGCAATCCCGGTTGCGGCGACATTGTGACGATTTCTATGAAGGTGGGGGAGGACGGCAAGGCCGAAGAGATAATGTTCGAGGGAGAGGGCTGCACCATTAGCCAGGCAGCAGCCGAACTTGTGGCAAGTCGCATGGAGGGCGCGTCACTTCAGGAGATCGAGCAGCTTGAGCATGATGTCATCAT
Organism: Chloroflexia bacterium; assembly: GCA_038254085.1. Lineage (GTDB taxonomy): Bacteria > Chloroflexota > Chloroflexia > QHBQ01 > JADMIH01 > JADMIH01. The sequence continues at coordinate 766 of JBBSGN010000852.1, forward strand.
TGATGAGTTGGGGCGCGATGTGGTGATGAGCCGGCCCAGGTGCGCGACCCTGGCTCTCGGCACGCTCAAGCAGGCTGTCCACGAGTACAGGCAGGGGAACCGCACGTCGGCGAACGATTACCAAGCTTGAGGTGCTTTGCTCAGGCTACCTCTTGCAGACTCTTGCGCCGGTCGCCCTTTAGAACCAGGATTGAGCCGGTGGGAAAGACTCGCACGGTGTACTTCTCACCCCGCCAGGTGGCAAGAACAGGGCCAGGCGGGACGCCTTCAAACTTCACACCTTCCTTTTCGACAGTGTGGTCACGCTGAAGCCTGAGGGCGAAACCGTGCCAGCTTTCGCGGAAAAGCTCTGCTATGGCTTCGTAGGCCGCCTCGTAGCGTGTGCCCTGGGTGCGCACCTCGGCGGCCCGCAAGGTAGCAGCGATACGATAGTTGTTGTGGGCGGTGTCGTAAACAGCGTCCACTGCCGCCAAAATCGCCTCCCAGGGTGTGCCTGTGGGCACTCGCACATAACCCAGGTGCCCTTGCACACGGTCATCCGAAGAGAAGCGATAGCGTGGGTAAACGGTGATCTCGACCAGGCCGTTGACCTCGTACCCGATGAAGAGTAAAGTATTGCTGTACGCAACCGCCATTCCGAGGAACTCTTCGGTGAGAACTCTAGAATTATTTTCCTCGCCGGTGGGCGAAACGCGGCGGCTTGGTCGGTAGCGGCGCGGGCTTTCATCTGGCACGTCGGTCATATTGATTATGATACAGGACGAGGCGGTTAGGGGCAAGAGACGGTAGTCGGTAGTCACTTACCTTTAGCAATGAACGCTCGGGCCTATTCGTCCAGCAGAGCGGACGGCACAATACTTGCGAGGGAGAGGCTGATTTATGAGCACGAGAAGACCGCGCTACAACATGGGTCGCGTGGACTGGATCGGGGTCGAGGCGATAGGCTTGCCGGGACAGCGCACCTTTCGCATGTTGGCCCAAA
>JBBSGN010000853.1:0-1747 GCA_038254085.1 Chloroflexia bacterium
CAGCACGGATCAGCATGGACGGGCGAGGGCGGTTCGTGGACAACATCTTCACGGAGATGGAGCGCAGCGCAGTCCTTTGGCGAACAATCAAGTACGAGGAGGTGTACCTGCACGAATACTCAACCCCAAGAGAGGCAAGGCAGAGCCTCGGCCAATACATCGAGTTCTACAACCAGCACCGGCCACACCAGGCTCTCGATTACCAGACACCCGCGGCTGTCTACCGCCCGATAGCCCCAATAGCCACCACGAAAGGAGGAAATCTCACCTTAGAAAATCCCTCCGACTGGTCTTGACAACGGGGTCCTCCATACTTTCCGCTGCTCCAACTGCTCCCGGAGGTTCAATGAGCGCTCAGGCACTCCGTTCAATCAGCTTCAGTTCCCCACCGACATCGTGCTGCTGGTGGTATTGTGGCGACTGAGGTACAAATGGCAGCGTCAGAACTGGCGGCACACAGTCTCTCCAGTGAAGCTCAGGGCGTCTCGGCCAGGCTTCAGCCATGGTTTCCCTACCCTACCCCGTGGACATCCCTGAACAAAAACCGTACAATACGAATAGGTCGAGTAACCAACCTATTCCCATAGAAGGGGCGCAAGAATGAAAGTCATTGGGTCTAGTGAACTAAAGACGCATCTGTACGATCTTCTCCGAGAAGTTCGGGAAGGAGAGGTTATAGAAGTAACGCACAGAGGGGAGCGTATTGCGCGGCTGTCACCGATTCGACGTGGCTCACAACTGAGCGGCGAGGAAATACGCGCAGTTATTCGCAGCATAGATGAATTAGCGGACGAGATAACTGCGGATTGGCCGCAAGGGGTAAATGTGGCGGACGCTATAGCTGAGGCAAGGCGCTAATGGCAGGAGCAGGCTTGCAAGCTGTGACGAGTACATCCACGTCCTATCAGTCGATAGTAATCGATACGAGTGCCTGGGTGAGTAGGCTCATTACAACGGACAGCAACCATCTCAAGGCGCGTGTCTGGTTAGACAACTTCATGTTAGGAGGTGGAACGTTGATAGCACCTACACTATTTGCCACCGAAGTAGGCGCAAACGTTTCGCGCATTACAGGTAAAGCGCACAGAGGTCGGGCGGCTGTTGTGCAGATCTACATCTTGCCACTAATGACCCTTGTACCCATGGATCAAGCATTGGTAGACGAAGCAACGGACATAGGGATCGACTTCGCTATCAAGGCATCTGACGCTTTTTTTGTCGCCATTGCCAAGCGACTCGGTATCCCGCTTGTTACCTTCGATCGGGATCAGTTGAATCGCCCGGCAAGCATCATTACTACAATTCAACCCTAACGAAAATCTCGATGACGAGAATTTCGATGCGAAACGCCCTGAAGGGTGCAAAAAGGTATCCCGCGCTTGTTGGTTCAAGAGATCACCACTCTCGGGTGCATTTCAGATAGGGGGCAAAGCCTGAGATAACAGGAGCTTGCCTGTTCTGGCTACTTAACATCATCCAGAGCTTTTCACCAGGCGTTTTCAAGCGCGGATGACGTAAGTAGCCAGAACAGCGTGTGACTACCGATGCTCACAACTCATACCCTCGTGCTGTACGCCGTATATTGGGGCGCAAGGTCTTGCATCGCACAAACAAGTACTTGAACAACCGTCTGGGGCGCCTGTTCGGGCGCATAGGCACTGTAGCTTGGATGCTATCATGAACTGGTTGGGAGTTCATGTCCTCACTCCGGCGTCAATTGTGCTCAAGCTCACAGTTGATGGTAAGC
>JBBSGN010000854.1:0-1743 GCA_038254085.1 Chloroflexia bacterium
AGTAGCTTGGGCTAACGTGCGCCACTCTATCCCTCCTTTGTCCTTCGTCAACTTTGCTTGGTAGGTTATGCATCAATCGTAAGTTGATATCGCACTCGCAGTTGCTTACCATAGAGGAAGGCGCTCATAGCACGGTCGCTCGCGACCCCGTGATTTTCAATCGTGCTGTCCGTGATTTCTTAGGCGCGCCGCCGAAGGAGCGCACCTGGACGCGAGCAATGAGCCGCCCGCGCCGCGCCCTCTTCCTCTCAAGCCCTATTGGTCTGGGGCACGTGCAACGGGACGTCGCCATCGCGCGTGAGCTTCGCAAGCTTGAGCCCGACCTTCAAATTGACTGGTTCACGGTCAACCCAGCCACCACCTACCTCGAGCGAGAAGGGGAGAAGGTACACCCGATCACCAGGTATCTGGCCAACGAGAGTCGCCATTTCGAACGCGTGGCCGGAGAGCACGACCTATCCGCTTTCTACGGCCTGCGCACGATGGACGAAATCATGGTCAACAACTTCATGACCTTTTCAGACCTGATGGAGGCCGAGCACTTTGACCTGGTAATCGGAGACGAAGCATGGGACGTAGACTATTACTACCACGAGAACCCCGAACTCAAGCGGCAGCCGTTCGTCTTCCTTACAGACTTTATTGGCCTGCTTCCGGTAGAGGGGGACGAGCGCGAGGCATTCTTGTGCGCCGACCGCAACGCCGACGACCTGGAACACGTGGGCCGCTTCCCGTACATTCGTGATGCTGCAATCTTCATCGGCAACCCCGACGACGTCGTGGATGATCAGTTTGGTCCTGGTTTGCCGGTAATTCGCGAGTGGACAGACCGGAACTTCCGCTACAGCGGGTATACTTTGCCCTTTGACCCGGCAGAACTTGCCGACCAGCAAGCCCTGCGCTCAAAATTGGGCTATCGGCAGGATGAAACACTAGCTATCGCGGCAGTAGGAGGCACTTCGGTAGGTCGGCATCTATTGCGCAAGATCGCCTCGGCCTTCCCATTAATGAAGCGACAGGTGCCCAACTTGCATCTCGTGCTCGTAACCGGCCCACACCTTGCCGGGGAACCTTTCCCCGAAATGCCCGGCCTGGAGGTGCAAGCTTACGTCCACAACCTGTATGAGCATCTGGCTTGTTGCGACCTTGCACTGGTGCAGGGCGGACTTAGTACGTGCATGGAGTTGGTGGCCAACAAGAAGCCCTTTCTCTGCTTTCCTCTCAGGCGGCATTTCGAGCAACTTATACATGTGCAACGGCGCTTACGTAATTATGGCGCAGATTGCGCCCTCGACTATAGCCACGTAACACCGGAGAGTCTGGCCGACAGGGCGCTTGACACCTTGTACAAGCCGGTAAACTACCGTCCCGTGGAGACCGATGGCGCGATGCGTGCATCGCGCATGATAGCCCATGTGCTAGACGATCGTGCCTCTGTAAGATGAGTAGAACGGTTCGGCGCATGGTTATTATCAGGCCAACTCTGGGCCATTACAACCTTTGGCGCACCGGTGCCCTGGGATACAAAAGGGGAGCCTATCGTGGCGCTCTCAGGTCATACCGGGGCAGTGGACGAAGCAGTCTTCAGCCCAGACAGCAAACGGCAGTGTTGCAAGAACTTGAGCGAGTTCAAACGGGGGCGTGATGATAAGTTGCAGAGTTGTAGGTGTAGGTTAGGCGACCACTCCGAAGACCGTGGATACGAACCGGACCTGGCTCAGAATGTCTCCTTTGGTTGTTCCC
>JBBSGN010000855.1:0-1730 GCA_038254085.1 Chloroflexia bacterium
GGTGTTTGTGGGCGCTCTGGATACTGTAACCAAACAGATTTCGCAGCCCTCAACGGCCGCCAGCCCTGAGCAACAGATCCAGACAGCTGCTAATACTACCCTAACAATAGCCGAGGTATTCTTCGGGTTCATCACCATCTTCGTGGTGGCCTTTTACTGGCTGACCGAACGCACGCTGCTGAAACGCTCGCTCATGTCGTGGCTGCCCGCCAGACGCGCCAACAGGATACGGCGCGTGTGGGACGACATGGAAGTAAAAGTAGGCGGGTGGGTGCGTGGGCAACTGACCCTCATGGTTATAGTCGGCCTACTGAGTGCTATTGGTTACTTTTTCATCGGCTTAGACTATTGGCCTGCCCTTGCCCTCTTCATCGCTGTCGCCGAGGCGATCCCTTTAGTCGGGCCATATATCGGCACAGCTCCGGCGGTGCTGGTGGCTCTTACGCAACCGGGCGGCGGCTTCGGTAAGGTGTTATTGGTGGTGGCCTTCGCGGTGGTGTTGCAAACGATAGAAGGGAATGTGCTGGTCCCCCGTATCATGAAGAACTCGGTAGGCATCAGCCCTTTGGCCGTAATTATCAGTATCCTGTTCGGGGCTACGCTGGCGGGGCTTGCGGGCGCGCTGGTGGCGGTGCCGATTACGGGGGCTATCCAGGTCATAGTGAGCGACATCAAGGCCGCGCGCGAGAGCGAAGAGAAGTTCGAGGAGGCCACCGAACCCGCCAAAGAGACCCGTGAGCGCGAAGGCGAACTGGTCGTCGCCTACCCCGCCGGAGACGAGACCAAGACGAAGGTAGAGGCGTGTTAGAGCGGACGACGGACGACGGACGACCAATGACAGTAATAAGTGGAATCCCTATGCCTTACTTTTCCCCTCATCTCCGGTCGTCCGTCGTCCGTCGTCCGTCGTCCGTCGTCCGTCGCCCATAGGAACCCACAATGGAACCTGAGAACCAATATAGCCAAAGAATAGCCAGGGCGCGTGCGGTGATGCACGTTTACGGGCTTGACTACCTTTTGATTGGGCCGTCCGCCGACCTGCTCTATATAGTGGGGGCGCACGTGCGGCCCAGCGAGCGGATGACGCTGCTTATTTTGCCGCAGGAAGGCCCTGCCCATATCGTGTTGCCCGCTTTCGAGGCGGCCTCCCTGCCAGCGTTGCCGCCCGATGCGCAGATGACCACATGGGACGAGACGGCTAACCCGGCGCGAATAGCGGCCACCTTGATAGCTTCCGGCAGCGGCTCACAGCCTGGGGGCGCGCAACTTACCCTCGGTGTGGCTGACCGGCTGTGGTCGGTGTTCCTGCTTCGCTTGCAGGCAGAGCTACCCCGCGCATCCTTCACGACGGCGACGACCGCCCTGGCCGCTCTGCGGCAGATCAAATCGGGTGTTGAGATCGATTCGCTCCTGGCGTCGGGGGCGGCGGCGGACGCGGTGTTCGACGAGATCGCCCAGAGGCCCTTCGTGGGCAGAAGCGAGCTGGACGTGGCGCAGGAGATCGCCTCGATGCTCAAGGCTAAAGAGCTTGAGGTAGAGGGGTTGCCCATTGTGGCGTCGGGGCCGAACAGCGCCTCACCTCACCACCATTCGGGCCGGCGGACGATACAGGCGGGTGACGTGGTGGTGCTGGACTTTGGAGGCACCTACCAGGGCTATTATTCGGATATAACGCGCACGGTGTTCGTCGGCTCCGCGCCCCAGGCGGGCAGCGAGGAATTGCACGTATA
>JBBSGN010000856.1:0-1730 GCA_038254085.1 Chloroflexia bacterium
AAAGACCACCAGGAAGCCCACCAGTCCCAACACTCCAGCCTCCCCCACCTGCGCGAGATATATGCCCGCCGTGCCGAGCAATGCCAGGAGGGCACACGCGAAGAAGAGCACGTGTATATGCACCCACCAGGGCGTGTCAAGGATTGCTCTGGCGAAGGTCGTCTGGAATATGTCGGGGTGAAGCAGAGTGACAACGATAAGCAAGATGCCCGACACGAGGGAAGCCATCCCGCTCCACCCAATCAGCCTCGATAATGTCATCATCTTGACCTCCTTTCGGTCGTGCCTAACCAGCGTGATACATATGTTGGTTGAGCCGATAACTAAAGGTTCGCTGGGATCTCACCCCATTCTAGCGGCTGCACGTCCCAAAAGCGTTACGAAGCCCGTTATGAAGATGGAAATACCCTGATCCTTGCATTTTCTACGCTCCTTTTTCGGGCCGTAGAAGCCACAAAGACACGCGTTCGGGCTGCAATGTCTCCTCTACCACCTCCACCAAACGGGCAGTGAGCTTGTTCAAGTCTACCTCGTCGCGCACTGTGGCGCTAAAAGCCGACAGCGTTTTGGAGGCGTCATACTTGCGGCGATAGAAGCGCCTGTCTATGAACGCCTGGATGCGCTTCCGCAACGGGTTGAAGAGGGCGGCAATTGCCAGAGTGGAGACGACAATCACCAAATCGCTATGCTCCTGGCCGGTGAAGGACCGCACCACCTGCTCAAGCAGCACCACGCTGCCGAAGTAGACCAATAGCAGGGTGGCTGTGAGCGTGCCGTAGACGAGGGTTCGGTTGATGATTATGTCTATGTCGTACAGACGGTGGCGCACTATCGCGAGGCCCACCGCGACCGGAAAGGCGATGATAGCGAGGGACGTAAGCACGGCGTCCCTCGCCTGATGCAGGGGATCGGTGCTGGCCTGATAGGCGCTGCCGAAGGGACTCGCCTGGATAAAGGAGTCCGTCGAGACCAGTAGGATCACGATCACAACGGCATAAACAAACCACTTCATCTGCTGGCGTTCCTGCCCCACGGCGCGCCGGAAACGCAATACGACCGAGGCAAAACATAGGAGGGCGACGGCGAAGAACAGCAACTGAACGGCGTTCGATAATGGCTCCATCAGGTCTGTGAGCGCTTGTATGCCCGTCGGGTTGTTGACGGGAGGAATGTGCGCGCCCATTGAGTGGAGGGAGAAGCGACCCGGGGTGATGAGGTCTGTAGCTACCTGTATAGCGATTGTTATACCCGCAAGCCAGGCTACAGTCCGCCAGCGCTTCGAGACCAGGCGCCCGGTGGGGAAGAGCAACGGCAGGAAGGTCGAGATAAGGCCCCAGCCTGGTTCGCCTGCCCACACCGCCAGCCACGCTACCCACACCCCACCGGGCAGGGAGCCGGGCGCTGTTACCAGCGAGTAAACGGCGTACTGGCCCCCCACAAACCAGAATCCGGTTAGCACCCCCACAGCGCAGAATATCCAGCCTATGGGGTTAGCCGGGCGACGCGAGGCCACCACCGCACCCACCGTGGGGAAGGCCAGCAACGGCAGAAGGAACGGAGCGGAGGTCCACAGCCCCGTCGACTCGTTCATGTTCGCGAAGAGGAAACCCAGGCCGAACAGGGCCAGGGTTAGTGCCCAGGACGACCACGCAAGCCGGGAAGTAGCACGCCTGCTCAACGCCCTGCCTCTTTCTCAGGATTTCGCAACCAAAGCGACACCTGGGTCGGCT
>JBBSGN010000857.1:0-1718 GCA_038254085.1 Chloroflexia bacterium
AGTGATTCTTCGCTCCGCTCAGAATGACAGAGGAAAGTAAGTTCGTTTTTCGGGTAGCAACCACCTTGAAAATAGCCTTCTTTACCCCTCTCAACCCTATACAGTCGGGCATATCCGACTATAGCGAAGAGTTACTGTTAGCCCTGGCCGGGGCGCGGGTGGGTGGCCGTCCGGTGGATATAGACCTGTTCATTGACCGGGGGTACAAGCCGTCCAATGAAGAGATAATCGGGCGGTTCGACATTTTGCCGGGACGCGGCTTCGGGCGGATGGCGAGGCAGTACGACAGCGTGGTCTATCAGATGGGCAACTCGCCCGCGCACGCTTACATCTATAATGAATTGATGCGGCACCCAGGCGTGGTGGTGATGCACGAGTTCGTGCTGCACCATCTTCGCATCTGGATGTCTCTGAACGGCGGCAGGCGCAAGGACTACCTGGCTGTCATGGAACGGCAGCATGGGACGGAAGGGCGCGAGGCCGCCCGGCGGGTGATGCTGGGCCAGTTCCCAGAGGCGCTTTTTAACTACCCACTCAGCGACGAGGTTATTATGAAGGCCACCAGCGTGATTGTGCATAGCCGGTACATGGCCGGGCTGGTGCGCGGTGTGCGGCCCGACGTGCCATTGTCGGTTGTGCCGATGGGCGTGCCCTTGCCGCCTCTCATCTTGAAGGAGGAAGCGCGCGCTCGCCTCGGCCTCGACCCCGACTTGTTTTTGGTCACGTCTGTGGGGCATCTCAATCCCTACAAGCGGGTGTCGGCCACATTGCGAGCGTTCAAGGCGCTGCTCGCGCAGGCGCCCAATTCGCTGTACCTGCTGGTGGGCAGTCGTTCGCCCAACTACGACCCGGCCCAGCAGATAGAGATGCTAGGGCTGTCGGGCAAGGTGAGAAGCACGGGCTACGCCTCCGCACAGGACTTCGCCGACCACCTGGCCGCCTCCGACGTTTGCCTCAACCTGCGCTACCCGACGGCAGGCGAGACCTCGGCCTCGCTGCTGCGGATCATGGGCGCGGGCGTGCCCGTGCTGGTGTCGCGCACCGGCTCGTTTGAGGAGCTGCCCGACGATGCGGTGGGCAAAGTGGACGTGGGCGACATCGAGGAGGAGTTGCTGCTTGAATATCTTCTCATGTTGGCCCGCCGCCCAGACCTGCGCGCCGCCATGTCAGCCAACGCCCGCCGCTACGTGGCCGAGCATCACACGCTTGAAGGGGCGGCGCATGGCTATCTTTCTTTCCTGTCGAGCCTGAATAGCCCGAGCGGCATCGCCCAAACGATAAGCCTCTCTCCGTCCTCCGATATCGTCGTCGCGCCCGCCCCTCCTCCCGCACCCCTGATAATCCCAAGAGCGCCGGCCCGACCAAAAATGAAGCTCACCTCTTCCGAACCGACAGAACCCCTCGGTATAGTGGCCGGGGCAGCCGCCAATTTGGGCGTGGAAGAGGGCGACACCGAGGTGCTGGCAAGTATCGCTGACGCGCTTGACGGCCTGGTCCCTCCCCGGAGCGCTGATGCAGGGCACTGAAAAGTGGGTGGGCATGTGGCGCAGGCCGGCTGTGCGCGAGGTGCGCCTGCTGGCTCTCGCCCCCACCCTCATCTCCTTTGCCATGCTCTGGACCGCTCTGCTCGGTATGGGCGTGCTGGCCCCCAGCGATATAGTTGTCAGCGACCCTCTGATTGCCGGGCACGCGCCGGGCAGCTTCAGGCCTCCCGCCGA
>JBBSGN010000858.1:0-1718 GCA_038254085.1 Chloroflexia bacterium
TGGAAGAGTTGAGGGAGCGCCGCTCGGAGGACGAGCGGGAGAGCGAGGAGGTGGAGCTCATGGAGCAGTAGAGGAAGGATCAGGCTTGGGGGAAACTACAGAACATTCAGGACTTGACCTGTGTGCGAAGAGCTAGTATCAACAGAGAGCTAGCAACTCTTCAAGTATGGAGGACCACTATTACTAAGAGAGCTTTGATAACGGGCATTACAGGGCAAGATGGAGCTTACCTAGCCGAGCTTCTTTTGAACAAGGGTTACAAGGTGATCGGAGCCTTCCGGCGTACCAGCATGATTAATACTGCTCGTCTGGACGCCTTAGGTATAGCAGAGGATGTAAAGCTAGTGCCCTTTGACCTTACAGACCACGGGAACATGCGGCGGGCTATAGAGGAGATAGCCCCCGATGAGGTGTATAATCTGGCAGCACAAAGCTTTGTTGAGGTCTCTTTTGAGCAGCCTGTTACCACGGGCGAGATAACAGGAGTGGGGGCGGTGAGGCTGCTTGAGACTATTCGGGAGGTAGATGTCGGCATCCGCTTTTACCAGGCTTCTACCAGCGAGATGTTCGGTAAGGCGCAGAACGTGCCGCAAAACGAAACGACACCTTTCTATCCCCGCAGTCCGTACGCGGCGGCCAAACTGTATGCGCACTGGATGACGGTTAACTACCGTGAAGCATATGGTCTGCACGCCTCGTCAGGCATATTGTTTAATCATGAGAGCCCGCTTAGAGGGGCGGAGTTTGTCACGCGTAAAATTACCTTGGCGGCGGCACGTATCAAATGTGGTTTACAAAACCACTTAAAATTGGGTAACTTGGATGCCAGGCGCGACTGGGGATACGCCAAGGAGTACGTTGAGGCAATGTGGCTTATGTTGCAGCAGCCCGAGCCCGGGGACTACGTAGTTGCTACTGGCGAGACCTACTCGGTGCGGGAATTCGTCGAGGCGACCTTTGAGGCAGCAGGCCTAGATTGGGAGCGGTATATAGTTACTGACCCCAACTTCCTGCGCCCAGCGGAGGTAGACTTTCTATTAGGCGACCCTTCTAAAGCGAAGGAGGAGCTTGGATGGACTCCTAAGACTACTTTTAAGGAGCTAGTGTCTATTATGGTTGGTGCCGACCTTGAGCGGGCGACATTCGAAGCCCGGCACGGTCGGGGTATGGTGGAGATAAGATAAGTGCCAAGAGCGCTCATCAGCGGAGCTTCCGGGTTTGTAGGTACCTATCTGATCCAGTACCTTCTCCGATTGGGGTACGAGGTGGTGGGTAGCGTTTATGGTCCCGAAACTCATTTGCCTAAGGGAAGCCAACGAATAAGCCTGGATGTAACCGACGGGGGGGCAGTGCAAAAGGCCGTTGCAGATATGCAACCGGATGAGATCTACCATTTGGCAGGCATCACTCGTGTGGACGACGGTCAGATAGAGCACTTCTATCAAGTAAATTTCGGTGGAGCGTTGAATTTGCTCGAAGCTGTGCGCGAGAACGCACCAGGAGCTAAAGTATTGCTGGTAGGAAGCGCTTACGCTTACGGGAAGCTGAATCACCCCGCTTCTGAGACGGAGCTTCTAGAGCCCGTGAACCACTACGGTGTTTCCAAAGCTTCAGCGGACTTGCTGGGATACAGCTACGCTCTAGAAGGGTTGCGAGTGGTGCGCGTGAGACCGTTCAATCACTCAGGACCTGACCAAAGTCCGGACTTCTTGCTACCA
>JBBSGN010000859.1:0-1717 GCA_038254085.1 Chloroflexia bacterium
CAACGTGACTAACCAGGCGGAAGACAAAGTGCAGGAGGCTGCCGACACTGCCCAGGCTAAGGTGGGTCAGGCCAGCGACAACGTGGGCCAGGCCACCCGACGCATGGACAACATAGGCAACGGGCATGACGGCCAGGAGCCGCTGGGCTACGACGAGAGCAACAACCCGGGTAGTTACTAAATCAAATCAACATGAATCACCCCGAGTTTTGCCCAGCAAAGGAAAAAGAGAAGGGCGAGGGACGAAAAGTGAGCCACCGGCGACCAGGCGACCGATAGCTATAGCTGATAGCTAAAGACAAGGGGGGAAAGAGGAACCGAACTGCCTCGGTTCCTCTTTCCGTTTCTGCTGCATGGGAGGTCTCTTTCTTCCAAAATCAAGAACATGAGTCACCCTAATATTAGGGTGACTCATTTTGTGGAGAAATATATTCTTTGGCTACGGTGAGGGTGTGGCCGCAGGCGTAGCGGCGGGCGATGGGATAGAAGTAGGCACCCCCAGGGCATTCGCCAGCGCGTCTAAATCAGCCTTCATAGCGTCTATCTCGCGTCCGTATGTCGCCCAATCGCTCTGCTTGAGGGCCTCTTGCGCCCGGTCGTAGTGGTCCCGAGCCGACTTGGTGAGGTCGGCGGGCGTGCGTACAGCAGGCGTCTGGCCGGGCGCCGGCGTGCCTGGCGTGGGGCCATTGCCACTGTTACCAGCCCCAATCACCTGCCCCTGAGCGATATTGAAGGCCACATCTAGCGCCTCCCCCAGGTCGCTGCCGATGCCGACCCGGTTGCCGGTGGCCGCGATCACCCGCTTCAGTTCGGGGAAGTTGCTGGAAGTGGCCTGCAAGAAGAGCGGCTCGACGTACAGCACCGAATCCGAGATCGGTATAGTAAGCAGGTTGCCCCGTATCACCTTCGAGCCGCTCTGGTTCCACAGGGTCAACTGCTGCGAGATGAGCGGGTCCTGGTCTATGCGGGCTTCTATCTGCTTGGGGCCGTACACGAGCTGCTGCTTGGGGTAACGTATCACGTCCACCTGCCCGTAGTCGGCCCCGTCGCTCTTGGCGGCCATCCAGGCGATCATGTTGTCCTTCGTGGCGGGCGTGAAGGGGAGGATCAGCATAAACTCTTCGTCTTTTTCACCCGGCAGCTTCATAATAGTAAAATATGCCTCTAGTGGCTCCGAGTTCTCGGCATGTGTGCCGAACGGCACGTTCCACACGTCCTCTTTCGTGTAGAAGACCTGGGGGTCGGTCATGTGGAATGTCGCGTACATGTGCGCCTGTACGTTCATCAGGTCTTCCGGGTAGCGTATATGTACGCGCAGCCCGGCTGGCATCTCCGATAGGTCGCGGAACAGCGAGGGGAAGATGCCCCGGTACGCCTTGATAATAGGGTCTGTCTGGTCGGCCACATAGAAGGTGGCGCTACCGTTGTAGGCGTCTATAACGACCTTGACCGAATTGCGGATATAGTTATATCCCGACTGCGAGGGGCTGGAATAGGGATAGCGGTCGGTGGTCGTGTACCCATCCTGTATCCAGTACAGCTTGCCGTCCGAAATCACCAGGTAAGGGTCGTGGTCGTACTGAAGGAAAGGGGCCAGCAGGCTCACCGCGTCCTGAACATCCCTGTGAAAGAGCACTCTGGTCTGGGGCGTGATGTAGTTGGTCAACAGCAGGTTGCCGTCGCCGAAACGGACCGCGAACAGCAGCTTGGTGAGGAA
>JBBSGN010000860.1:0-1691 GCA_038254085.1 Chloroflexia bacterium
CCATATCATACACCGGAGCCGGTTGATTTACCTTTAGGGATATTAGGCCCTGTTGACCTTGGGGCTCGCGTGTGCGAATGCGAGTTTGAAAATGCCTGGAGAGGAAGATTAGCGAACGGCGACTACATAGTCGTTTTTGCCGGCACACAAGAACACCAGCCCGACAAAGGCTTGCTTATGCTAACAACGCACACGCCTAACTACCTGGGCATGAGCGGTTGGGAGTTCTATAACACGCCAATCATAGCAGGGTCAGTTCATATAGCATCCGCAGATGGTCTACAACTCACCCTTCTTTCAACCAACGGTACGCAGTTCATCTTCGACGCAGGCACGCGCACCTGGATCTCTCCTCCGGCGACCCCTGTTCCAATGTTTGCGCCATAATTGGCACAAAGAAAGGGCCTGGAGGTTATTCCAGGCCCTTTCTTTGTGGTTTACCTGTGAAGTTATTGCTGTCCCGTCCCTATCTCCCTCTCAGGCTCCTGCGACATGGTTGCCATGCCTGGCGCGCCTTGCAGGCCGGGGACCGGCTTGCGGGGTTGCTCAGGGGCGGGCGGTACGGGGGCTGCCTGCTCTGGGCGCGGAGGCTGGGTCATCTTCGGCTCAGGGCGTGGGATGCCCTCGAACAGCGCCTCGAAGTCGGGTGCGTCCAGCGTCTCCTTCTCGATGAGTAGCTCACTGATCTCCACCAGCTTGTCCTTGAAGGTGGTCAGCACCTCTTTGGCCCGCTCGTAGCCTTCGTCAACCAGGGCGCGCACTTCCTTGTCTATCTCGTAGGCGATCTCGTCCGAGTAGTTGCGCTGCTCGGAGATTTCGCGGCCCAGGAAGATCAACTCTTCTTTGCGGCCCAGCGCCATCGGGCCTAGCTTGCTGCTCATGCCGTAGCGCATGACCATCTGGCGGGCCATCTCGGTAACACGCTCGATATCGTTGCTCGCCCCAGTCGTGATCTCCTGGAAGATGATCTCCTCGGCGGCGCGGCCACCCAACGCGAAGGCCAGGTTGTCCTTGAACTGCGACTTGGACCACATATAGCGGTCCTCACCGGGCAGCACCCGCGTGTACCCGCCCATCATGCCGCGAGAGATAATGCTGATCTTATGCACCGGGTCCACGTTGGGCAGCATACGCGCCACCAGGGCGTGGCCGACCTCGTGGTAGGCGGTGATGGCCTTCTCGCGCTCTGAGATGAGGCGGCTCTTACGCTCAGGGCCGGCGATCACGCGGTCTATGGCCTCTTCGCACTCGGACATCGAGATTGTTTTGCGGTTGCGACGTGCGGCCAGGATCGCGGCCTCGTTCACCAGGTTCTCCAGGTCAGCGCCCGAGAAGCCGGGCGTTTGCTTCGCCAGCGTCTCCAGAGCGATGGCCTTGTCGAGGGGCTTGCCGCGAGTGTGAACTTGTAGGACAGCCACACGGCCCTTGATATCGGGTCGGTCCAGCACCACCTGGCGGTCGAAGCGGCCAGGGCGCAGAAGCGCGGGATCGAGCACGTCGGGGCGGTTGGTGGCCGCGATTACGATGATATTGGTCTGGCTGTCGAAGCCGTCCATCTCCACCAGTATCTGGTTGAGGGTCTGCTCGCGCTCGTCGTGCGAGCCACCCAGGCCCGCTCCGCGCTGGCGACCTACCGCGTCAATCTCGTCCACGAAGATGATACAGGGCGAGTTGCGCTTGGCCTGGTCGAA
>JBBSGN010000861.1:0-1680 GCA_038254085.1 Chloroflexia bacterium
ACGCACCCCACCAGCCGCCGCGCCCGCATGTTGCCTGGCCGCCTACTTCTACGGCACAGCCCGCTACGGACGAAGCCACACCCGAAACGTCCGCACCCCGGCCACCCACTTATCTTCCGCCGCCCGCACCGCCCTACGCAGGCTACCAGCAGGCGGTCCAGCCAGAGCGTCGCTGGTTCCGCATCCCCGCCGACCGCCCTATATTGACGCCCGTTATACTGGCGGTGCTGGTGGGCATATACCTGCTG
Organism: Chloroflexia bacterium; assembly: GCA_038254085.1. Classification (GTDB taxonomy): domain Bacteria; phylum Chloroflexota; class Chloroflexia; order QHBQ01; family JADMIH01; genus JADMIH01. The sequence goes on from JBBSGN010000861.1 coordinate 249, forward strand.
ATGACGCTGGTGGGCGGGTCGCTTACCGCCACCGAGAACGAGCGATTTCTGGTCAACTGGGGAGGCAAGGTAAACTTCCTGGTGGTCCAGGGAGAGTGGTGGCGGCTCATCACGGCCACTTTCCTGCACGCCGGCTTCTGGCACATCCTGTTCAACGGCTATGCCCTGTACGTGATAGGGATGAACCTTGAGGCCTTTGTGGGCAGGGCACGCTTCGCCGCGATATATGCTATATCCGGTTTGGCGGGCAGCGTGGCTAGCTTTATCTTTTCGCCCTTTAATGTGGTGGGCGTGGGCGCTTCGGGCGCGATATTCGGGCTGATTGGCGCATTGGGGGTCTACTTCGGCCTGTACCGCGGTCTGTTCGGCAGGCGCGGCCAACTTTGGTTCTGGAACATCATAGTGGTCGTAGTGCTGAACCTGGGGCTTGACTTTTCGGGAATATTACCTGATATAGATGGCTCGGCCCACCTGGGCGGGCTGGTGGCGGGAGTTGCGGTGGGCTACGCGCTGGCCCCCCGTTACTCTCTGGGCGACTGGACCCTACCCAATGTCCGCCAACTGCTGAACACCAACCGAGGCGTCCTGCCCTGGGTAGCTGCCCTATTGATAGGGCTGGACGTGGTGCTCATCTTCATCGCCGCGCTGCTGATGATCAAGCAAGGGATACTGGTGCCGACATATATCAGAGGGTAGACGAAGGACGAATACAGAACCATGCAATACCTTTGGACGCCCTGGCGCATGACGTATATCGCCGGCACAACAGGCGGTGACACAGCCAAAAAGGAAGAAACGCCGACAGAGGCGGTCCAGGAGGCCGACTTGCCGCAGGCGGAAAGTACCGGCTGCGTTTTCTGTGACCGGGTGCGCCTGCCCTCATCGCAGGACCGCGCCAGCCTGATACTAATGCGTGGGGCGCGCAACTTCGCGATCCTCAATCTCTACCCGTACAACTCAGCCCACCTGATGATTGTGCCCTACGAGCATGCCTCGGACTTCGCGGGCCTGCACGCCGGCACGGTGAACGAGATGATGGCCCTTACGCAAAAGATGGTGCGCGTAATCAGTGCCGAGTACAGGCCCGAAGGCTTCAACATGGGCCTGAACATGGGCAGGGTGTCGGGCGCGGGCGTGGCCGACCACGTCCACATGCACCTGGTCCCCCGATGGGCGGGCGACACCAACTTCATGCCCATAGTGGGCGCAACCAAAGTCATGCCTGAGTTGCTGGAGACGACCTATGACAGGTTGAAGGCGCGGTTGGGGTGAGGGAAGTAGGGCGAAGGACGACGAGCAGAGGACAGGGATGCATCCGCTATCTGGCAGCTATCATGACTTCGATTTCCCCTTGTTCCCTTCAACAAAGAACTCTCGGAGAAGCTCGACCATTTCTTCCGCAAATTCGTTTACTTCTTCGCGTGTGAGTTCT
>JBBSGN010000862.1:0-1679 GCA_038254085.1 Chloroflexia bacterium
TAATAACTCAGCGTTACTCTGCGTACTCTGCGTCTCTGCGGTGAGTTGAGCACTCCCCTTACCCTAACTCTGAACGTTTAACGCGCTACCTGTATAATATACTGACACCAACCAGACACGCCCACGTATAGCTACCATCACAATCCTTCTATAAGAGGCCAGCTATGACTACACAGACACCCTCCGCCATCCAAACCGAGCGGCTGACCAAAAGCTACGGCACCGCGCGCGGCATTATTGACCTGGACCTCACCATCCTCGAAGGCGAGGTGTTTGGCTTCCTGGGGCCGAACGGCGCGGGCAAGACCACCACCATACGCCTCCTCATGGACCTCATTCGGCCCACTTCGGGCCACGCCAGCATCTTTGGCAAGGATGCGCACAAGGAGAGCGTCGCCATAAAAGCCTTCACCGGCTACCTACCGGGAGAGCTTGCCCTATGGAACAACCTCACCGGGCGGCAGATACTCACCTACCTCGCCAACCTGCGCGGCGGCGTTGACCCGCACGCTATCCAAAGCCTGGCCGCGCGCCTCCAACTTGACCCGGGCAAGAAGTTCCGCGAGTACTCCAAAGGCAACAAGCAGAAGGTCGGTCTCGTGCAGGCGTTCATGCACCAACCCCGCCTCCTTATCCTCGACGAGCCGACCGCCGGCCTTGACCCCCTGAATCAGCAGGAGTTCTTCAAGATGCTCTCCGAGGCCCACGCCAGGGGCGCGACCGTCTTCCTCTCCTCCCACGTCCTGAGCGAGGTCGAGCACACCAGCGACCGCGTCGGCATTATCCGCGAAGGCCGCCTGGTGCGCGTGGCCCCCGTCCGCGACATCGTAGCCGAAAAGCGCTACCATGTCGCCCTCACCCTCGGCCTGCCCGTCACCCCCGACCTGCAACAGACCTTCGCCAACCTCCCCGGCGTGAGCAACCTGACCGCCACCGACCACACCCTCCAATTCGTCGTGCAAGGCAGCCTCGACCCAGTGGTGAAGCAGGCTGCCGATTACCCTGTGCTGTCCCTCACCAGCCGCGAGCCAAGCCTGGAAGAGGCGTTTTTGACGTATTACAGATAGTGCCGAGTCTTCAGTAAACTTTTGCCGACCTAGAGGAGTTACAATAATGGAGGCAAGAACCGAGATAGAGCTATTCAAGGCCTATTTAGAGAGTAGAAAGGCACCAGGGTGGCATGTCGTAAGTTACGAAATAGAAAACAGCAGTAGCAATCAACTTTGCTTGATTGTGGAACCGTATGGTACTCAAGTTATTGTTCCGTTGGGCCGCAAATGCGTTATCGTAGCAGAAGAACCAGAGGGTCATGCTATGAGCATTACCTTTTCGGACCACTATGTGCAGGTGTGGGCAGATGGGCTTATAGAAGTGTTCGAAGACGGGGCGCGATATGGAATAACATCCACGTGTGAGCGAGAACAATGAGAGCGCGAGCCTCAACAGCCCAATCACCAAAACAAGAAGTATTGCTGCTTACCCTGCGGACAGCGATCTTGTTTCTATTCCCAATCCTATTTCTGACTTCTCTGGCTTTGGCCGAACTGTTCTCCTTGTTTGGTGACCCGGGCTTTTCCTCGCCATGGGTCTACGCCGTCCGTATAAGCTTGCCCTGTACTATTGGGGCGGCTGTTCCCACCTATTTCGCTTATCGCAACCTTCTTAACCCCTTCTATGAA
>JBBSGN010000863.1:0-1675 GCA_038254085.1 Chloroflexia bacterium
CCCCCGACCGCAGCCTGGCAGGAGGTGTACGGTAATGGCGACTGTCGAGAGGCCACTCCCCAAGCCCCGCAGCACCGAGGGCGCACCCCCGTCGGACGTGACCCGCCCGGTGATGAAGCCGCCCAAACCCTTCTTTCTGCGGTCGTGGTTCGCTTTCGTTTTGTTCGCGGTCTTGATTGCGGCCCATGTTTACGGCTGGCAAGAGGCGCAGATTAACTTCGTATTGTTGGGCCAAAAAGCGCCTGATATGCAGCGCATCGTCGGCCAACTTCTACAGCCTGACATTATCGCGCACGACCAGGACCAGATACTCATACAGAACGCCAATATAGCGGGCGCTGATAAGGTAGTAGAGAACGTCACCCCGGTTAGCGTGACGCAGGAAGTAGTGCCCGACCGCAAGGTGGGGGGCGAGTTGCAAGGCGCCGACACAAACGCCCAGACCTTCAAGCCGACGCTCACGGTCTCTTCGGGTACAGTCGGACCGGGACAAAAGATCGCGGTGTCGGGCACGGGCTTCCGGCCAAACTCCGGCGGCGAGATAGTGTGGCAGTTCCCAGGCACCAACTCATATCCGAAGGCCATAGGCACTTTCAAGGCCGACGATAAGGGCAATTTCAGCGCACAGGCAACCGTACCGGAGGACCCTACCCAGATAGTCACTACTTTCCCTAACACCATATCTGTGAGCCAAACCTGGGATGTTGGCAATTCCTATCCGAGCAGCACCTTCCTTGAAGTACGAGACAAGATTATCGAGACGATATTCCTGGCATTGATGGGCACGACCTTCGCCATCATCATAAGCATACCCCTTAGCTTCCTGGCAGCACGTAACCTCATGGCGCACAGCCTGGTAGGCAACACCATCTATATAGTGGCGCGCACAATCCTCAACTTGCTGCGCTCGGTGGAAGTGTTGATTATGGCTATAATCTTCGTGGCCGCGGTGGGCATCGGCCCGTTCGCGGGCGTGCTGGCCCTCTCTCTCCACTCGATAGCCTCCCTGGGCAAGCTCTATTCCGAGGCTATCGAGTCGATAGACCCCGGCCCCATAGAGGCAATCACAGCCACCGGCGCAAACCGCCTGCAAGTGATCCTGTACGCCGTGGTGCCGCAGTTTATACCGCAGTTCATCTCATTCACCCTGTACAGATGGGACATCAACGTGCGTATGTCCACGGTCATAGGTTTTGTGGGCGGCGGCGGCATCGGCTTCATCCTGATCCAGTACATCAACCTTCTCAAGTGGAATCAGGCAGGCACCGCTATCTGGGCTATCGCTATAGTGGTTATAGCGATGGACTGGGCATCGGCAAAGATTCGCCAGGCGGTGATATAGAGTAAAACGTAATGCGTAAGGGGCTTCTCTTACGTTTTACGTTTTACGCCAGGGAACATTTCTCTACTTCGTTCGTTATAACTAGGTGAGAGCGTTTCGGGCGCATCTCTTCACGTGCGAAAAAGGAGGGCAACTATGCCAAAGCACAAGAGTTTACTTTCTATATTTGTAGCTTTCGCCGCCCTGACGCTGGTGGCGGGCGTTGGACCGCAAGCGCAGGCGGGGCCTGTAACGCAACCTGTAGCCAATTGCCAGACCTTCCCCGAAACCGGCAAAACGGTATGCGGGAAGTTCCTGGATTACTGGAAGACGCACGGCGGCCTCATGCAGCAG
>JBBSGN010000864.1:0-1668 GCA_038254085.1 Chloroflexia bacterium
AACAGCGAGGGTCGGTAAGCCCACCCTAACAGACCTTTTCAGTTGTTGCAACACAGCCCTTAAGGGACCGTTAAGCGAACATCGGCAAGCAGAAGGAAAGGGCCATCGCGCTACCCTTCTGCTTGCCAGCACCCCAAGTATCAGGCTATAGATTTGGCAAGCCAGGCGGCTTCTGCTATCATATAATTCGCTTCATAACTCCGCTCTAGCCAGTTAACGGTTTTCGCTATCCAAAAAAGGTGTACGAGCATGAGCAATCTAAACACAGGGGATACCGCTTTGGTGCTCATAAGCGCAGCTTTAGTTGCCCTTATGACGCCCGGCCTAGCTTTCTTTTATGGAGGCCTGGTCCGCCGCAAGAACGTTTTGTCAATCATGATGCAAAGCTTTATTTCAATGGGTATCGTGACTATCATTTGGATCCTGGTCGGCTTTAGCCTGGCGTTCAGCGGGGATAATCTGGGAGTGATAGGGGACCTTCGCTACCTGGCCCTGCGCGGAGTGGGCTTCGCCCCCAATGCCAGTTATGGGGGGACGATTCCATTCCTTGCTTACTTCATCTTCCAGGAGATGTTTGCCGTTATCACCCCTGCCCTTATTACGGGGGCTTTTGCCGACCGGGTCAACTTTAAGAGTTACTTGAAGTTCCTGGTCTTGTGGAGCTTGTTCGTCTATACGCCTTTTGCCCACTGGGTTTGGGGCGGCGGCTTCCTCGCCCAATGGGAAGTGAAGGACTTCGCGGGTGGTATCGTGGTCCACCTGAGCGCGGGTATGGCTGCCCTGGCTTCGGTCTTCATAGTGGGCAAGCGAAAGCTCGCGCCGGGTGAAAAGACAGCGCCGCACAACATCGCCTTCGTAGCCCTGGGCACGGGCCTCCTCTGGTTTGGCTGGTTTGGCTTCAATGGCGGAAGCGCCCTGGCCGCCAATGGCGTTGCTTCGATAGCGTTTGTTAATACAGATATAGCCGCTTCGGTGGCGATGATTGCCTGGCTCTTCATCTCCTGGGCTCGTGAGGCTAGACCTAGCGTAACAGGCGCGCTGACCGGCGCTGTGGCGGGGCTGGCCACGGTCACCCCGGCCGCGGGGTTTGTGGAGCCCTGGGCCGCCGCAATCATCGGTCTGCTCGCCGCAATTGTCTGTTACTATGCCGTCCAATTCAGAATCAAGAGGGACTGGGACGACGCGCTGGATGTTTGGGGCGTACATGGCGTAGGCGGCGGGCTGGGCGTGATCCTGACCGGCGTGTTCGCCAGTGCAGCCATCAACGGTGCCAGCGGGCTTATAGAAGGCAATTTGGGCCAGTTTGGGGTGCAGGTGTTGGCGGTCGCTATCACTGCTGCTTATTCCTTTGGCGTGACCTATCTCATCCTGAAGGTACTCAATATCTTCGAGCCGGTCCGGGTTTCTGAGGAAGTCGAGGCCAGAGGGCTTGACGAATTCCTGCACGGGGAAACGGCGTACGATCTCGCCTGAGCCGCGCTCATGGCCCGGCAAGAGGATGGAGAGCGCCGACATAGGCACCTCGCTCCGCACTCACAACCGGGTCTTGGCCGACGTCGGCACCTTTGCCCCCGCTTCACTCGAGCTCGCGATGGTCGCCGGCATCCTCGTCTTCGTGATGGCACTCGGCTTAGGCCTCTGGGCGGCCGCCGGAACCCGGGGGTCCGG
>JBBSGN010000865.1:0-1667 GCA_038254085.1 Chloroflexia bacterium
CAAATATTATGCAATGTAATTCGATGAATATCTACGAACTACAAACGACTGCCTGGCATTTGGGGCGCTAATATTCAGGCTTGCCGATGAAGCAATCGCAATTACTCAGGCGGGCGGCCATTGCCCCCAACCATAGCCGCAATCTAGGCGCACAAGGCAGCGCAGGCGTTGCCACCGCCTCCTCCGGCGAAAGCCTGCCCACCTATAGCTCTTCTACTTCTATTCCCCTATCCGATCTGGCGCACGAGACAAGACCTCTTCGCAAGTCTCGTGCTGCTCTTAATACCTCCAAATTGGCACTACGCGAGCGCCTTCGCACGGTCGCCGCTATTATCATCACGCTTATGTATATAGGCTTACTAGCTGTGATGATAGCCTCAAGCACCGGGCGGGCCGACGTCGGGTTGACGGCTACGCGGGGCGCCGATGGCCGGTGGATCGTCACGTGGGTTGTGCCTTCCGGTCTCAGCTACGACGCTGGTGTGCACCAGGGCGATGTTGTGCTCGCGCGTGACGGGGCGCCTATGGGGCAAATAAAGGAATCGGAGGGGAAGATTGACTTCGACGGGTCTAAAACCCTGCTGATACAGTCTGCGGAAGGCAGGCCCAACTCTGCTCCAAGAGCGGTCCTCGTAGATGCCGCAAGCAGCGATGGGGGGAACCCTGTAGAGCGTTGGGGTTTCGCGCTGTTAGGTCTCCTATTTGTCGGTGTAGGTGGGCCGGTGTACGTCAAAGCGAAGCAACGCGAAGCTGCATCTGCCTTTTACGTTTTCTGCATCTCCTCTGCTCTTGCTTTGGCTATAGCCCCGGCTGCCTTTTTGCGTCATCAATGGACTCTAGCGCTCTTGTATGCCGCTATGGTGTTGTGGGCCGCTTCATTCGCCTTTTTCTTCTTCAAGTTCCCGGTCCAGGTGGGTGAAACAAAACTACGCCGGGCGCTGGTCATGGGCGTTCTCATAGGAGCGGGCATCCTGGTGCTTGCAGCATACGCTTGGGCACTGGGAGGACATCCGGCCGCTTATCTATGGGTGCAGCCGGTAGGTTATCTTTATCTGGCTGGCAGCGTCACCGCGGGTCTGTTAAGCCTATTCCGGTCTTTAATAACTGAAACGTCGCCCGAAGTGCGGCAGCAGCTGGCGCTCCTGCTGACCGGCACGGGACTGGCGGTCGGGCCAAGCCTGGTGCTAGGGCTGCTGCCAGCCCTGATCTCCGGTCATTTCTTGATCGGGATGGAGTATAACGCGCTAGCGTTAGGCTTTATGCCGCTCGCTTTCGCTTATGCTATCACCCAGCACCAGTTGCTTGGGGTGCGAGGTCTTGTGCGGCGCAGCGTGGTCTACATAATTACAGGCTCAGGCATATTGCTCGTTTTCTCTCTGGCCGCATCGGCATTGAACGCCCTGTTGGCGGGGAACTGGGCTAAGAGCGAAGGGGGCCTGATCAGCTTTGGCCTTTTCGTCTTCCTTATTGCCCTCTCGTTCGGCTATCTGCAGCGCTGGGTGGAACGCCTGGTTGACAAGCACATCTACCACGATGCCTACGATTACAAGGACGCGCTGCTCCAATTTAGCACCCAGCTCGCTGCTGAACAGAAATTGCACACTCTGGCCGATCAATTGGTCGAGCGAACATGCCGCTTGATGAACCTCAGTTGTGGCGTACTACTG
>JBBSGN010000866.1:0-1663 GCA_038254085.1 Chloroflexia bacterium
ACAGCGCCCGCGGCCATCCCGGCGATACACATAACCGCTAGGGCGACTCCATATATCGGTGCTAGCCCAAGGCCCACTACGGATGCCCCACCAGCAACCGACGCCAAGAGCATCAGGTGACCTGGAGGAATCCTCCTGGCTAACACTGTACCGACTACGGTGGCCCCGATGGCAAGGCCCAGAGCCTGGGAAGCCTCCAGCAGTCCTATCTCCAGCGGCCCGCCATTGAAGCCTCGCTGCACGTAAGGCACCGTCAGCACGAACACAGCTCCTACCCCTAGTAGCCCAACCCCATAGAGGGTAATCACACCTCTAATCGCCTTGCTGCGCCCCATGATCTCCCATCCCTCTCGTAAGTCTGCCCACGCACGTGGACGCTCCTCGCTCTGCCTTGCGATGTCCACAGCTTGGGCTTTCTCTCGCACCAGCACAAATATGAGCAGAGCCGAGAGAACGAAGCTCAACGAGTCCAGGAGGAAGGCCACAGCGAGGCCCATGAGCACATCCGAACCAAAGGCGGATATGACCAAGCCTGCCAGTGCCGGACCCACAACATAACTGAGGCCGAACGTGGCTTGCCACAGGGAGGCGGCCACTGCGTACTCGTCGGGTCGTAACAGGGCGCGCCGAAGAGCTTGACTAGCTGGAAAGAAGAATCGAGAAGCTACAGAGACACCTAGGGTAACGACAAGTACGACCCAAAGGCCATCTGACGATTGGAATAGCAGGTAAAATGGGAGCAAACTTGCACGAACCAGGTCAGCCGTCAGCAACACAGGCCGATAGCGCCAGCGGTCCACAAGAACCCCCGCAATCAGGGCGAAGAGCAAGGGTATAGTCTGGAGCACGCCGACCGTGGCCAGGGCAACGGTCGAGTGAGTAACGTGGTTCACCAGGATGAACAAGGCCATTATGCCGAAGGTGTCACCAACATAGGAGATCAACGAGGCCAGCCACAAAGCGCGCACCGCAGGTTGGCTCAGGACACTACCGAACGTGGCACGAGGTGGAGTAGGCGCGCCCGCTAATGGGGTGGGAGTTGGACCAGCTAAGCATGGGTCCTGAGAATCCGGAGTGGGTGTGCCGACTGCCGACGCCTCCGCGGGTTTAGCCAATGCCCCTTGGCCTGCACTACTTTGCTGACTCGCCATATCTGTATCCTTGCTTCTGACAGGACAGGAAGTATAGCCTTGCCAGAGTCTCATAATTGTCCCTTGCTGCGGATACGCTTCTCTCCGCGACAGGTGAAGCGAGATCTGGCCATAACGCCGGAAAACCGGCGTGTCTTAAAGCAAGACTTCGTCGCGATGGTCGTAATAAAAGGCTATCAATGCGGCACGGCTGTGTTGTTCCAAACCGAGCTTATCATACATTGTTGTCAGGTATGCTCGTACCGTGGACGAGGTGTAGCCCAGTTGCTCAGCGATTGTGCGTCCGTCAAGTTCCGGTCTTATGGCCAGCCTGAGAAGTCGAAGTTCCATCGGCGTCAAACGATCTAGCGCTTTGCCCTCCGTGTGGCTTCCAAACTTCTTGATGAGCCGCAAGGGTACGTACTTCTGATCTGTGAGGAGCACCTGGGTGAAACCTATTGCTAACTCCTTGTCACCGGTGCCCTTCTCATCTATGCCATCTGGTCCATCGGGGTCGTCGATCCACTCCTCGA
>JBBSGN010000867.1:0-1648 GCA_038254085.1 Chloroflexia bacterium
CACCTATAGCCGTGGAGGGGTAGGGGTCGAGATCACTGCCTATACCAAGGGCGTGGGCCATATCGACTACGTTTTTCATCCCCAGGTCCAAAGCCAGCTGCACGAACACGGTGTTGTCCGACTGCTCAGTAGCCTCTTCTATCGTAATCGGTCCACGTACCTGATTGCCGTAGTTTGCGACCTTATAAGGTTTGGCGTTCGGTCCCATATCAATGGAGAGGTCGTGGGAATTATAGATAGTCTTAGGAGAGATACCCTGGTGTATGGCCTCAGCCAACACAAACGCCTTGAATGAACTACCCGGCTGCCTGTGTGCCTGTGTAGCCAGGTTGAACTTGATCTTCTCGAAGTCAGATCCCCCCACCATCGCTTTTACCGCTCCTGTTGCAGGGTCTACGCTTACTAACGATGCTGATGGGTCTCCCGTACCAGGATCCACCACCGAACTTACCGCGTCATTTGCTAGCTTCTGTAAACCAGGATCAAGCGTGGTCTGTATCTTTAACCCTCCCTCATATACCGCCGAGTCTCCGTAGTCTTTTGCTAGCTCTTTTCTTACCGCATCCAGAAAGTACTCGTTGCCGTTCTTCTGCTCTACTGTTCCACGGCTCAGGTTCAAATCCGTCTTTACCGCATCATCGTGCTGCTTTTTCGTGATGCTCCCGTACTTGAGCATCTCACCCAGGACTACGTTTCTCCTCTCTTTGGTGCTCTTCGGGTCGATGAACGGGTCGTAGGTCCCTGGCAGGTTTATGATCCCTGCTAGCATCGCTGACTCTGGCAGATTCAGGTCTTTGGCGTCTTTGTTGAAGTAGGTCTTTGCCGCCGCCTCGGCCCCATAGGCGTTTGCCCCGAAGTACACAGTATTCAGGTACTGCTCCAGTATCTCTTTTTTGGAGTGGTCCTTCTCGTACTGCCAGGCAAGGGACGCCTCGGTGATCTTTCGCTGAAAGCTCGGTATGGAGCGCTCGTTCTGGGCGATGAAGGTGTTCTTTATTAGCTGCTGGGTGAGGGTAGAGCCACCCTCCTGAATTGACATGGTCTGTAGGTCTCTTTGTGCCGCCCTGGCTATCGCCTCGAAGTCAACCCCGCGGTGCTCGTAGAAGCGGTGATCTTCTATGGCTACAACAGACTCTGGCAGTGTTGGGTTTATGTCGTTCATGCCGACCACGAAGCGGTTCTGTACGCCGTGAAGCTCATCTACCACGTTACCATTAGCGTCATAGATAACTGAGGTCTGGGCCAGTTGGCGGGATGAGTAGTTATCCAGGGTTGGCATGTCGTTTGAGACTGTCTCGTAGGTGTAGGCAAGGCTTGCTACCATCCCTGCGACTACGACGCATCCCAGAGCGCACACAAGCAGGAATGCCGTCCTTATCCTTCCCCAGAACTTGCTTCCGGTCCGCATTCGCCGCCGGCGGCGGCTCATCCTCACGAGGCTTTCATTTTGCATAAGGGCGCTATTATACAAGATAGGCAAATCGATCCAGACAGGAGACATCACATCGAGCGAGTAAGCCTTGACCGAATATCTTTTCCGGCCTTAGCGGATAACGACTCCGTCTATCTGAACTCCGGCGGCAGCGGTCCGCCGCCCGGCTACGTAATGAAAGCGATGCGCGCGGCGGAGGATTTTTGCTCGGGACCG
>JBBSGN010000868.1:0-1645 GCA_038254085.1 Chloroflexia bacterium
AACGTACTCGTTTGTCTGCTCGCCGTAGTATATTTCGGGGCGGGTAATCTTAAGTTCGGGTATCGAGGTTTCGGGCGGTATGTTCTTCACCAGCAACTTGGGCAGGCCCTCGCCCTCGATCTCGTTCACTGGCGACACCACCGCGCCGTACCCATGTGTGTAGACGAAATGCTCGTTCTGCCATGTGCGTACCTGGGCGTTCAACTCGCCCGAAGAAAGCTCGCGGGCCGACAGCATCACCTGTCGCGGGCTGCCGCTCAGGTTGTAACGGTCTATATCCACCTGGCCGAACGAATAGTACGACCTGATCTCCTGAAGCTGCGAGTACGTATCGAGCAGAGGCCGGTAGTCCCACAGCCGGATATTGTTGACCGTATCCTGGTTCTGGGCCACCTGCTGCTGGGTAATGGAATCGACCGCAGGGACTTCCCGCTCTTTGAACTTGTCCAGGTTGAACGCCTTGCGCGTGGCCGAGATATTGTTGAGGATATAGGGCTTCTCTAAATCAAGCTCGCTCGGCTTGACCACGAACTGCTGGACGAAGGCCGGGTACGCCCCGCCCACCAGCACCAGTGCCAGCAGCCACACGCCCAGCGCCCCGGCCAGCAGCTTCCAGGTCCGCACCCGCGTGTTCACGAGCAGCAGCACCGCCATCACCGCCGCCACCACCATCATAATATAGAGTGAAGGTAGCTTGGCGTTGACGTCGGTGTAGCCCGCCCCGTAAGCCACCGCGCGAGACGAGTAGAGCAGGTCGTACCGGCCCAGCCAGTAGCCAATCGCCACCAGCGCCAGGAACAGCGCGCCCAGGATGCTCAGATGCGTCTCAATGCGGCTGTCGAGGCTGTAGCGGAACCGGGAGGGGGCCCCGCCCTGCTGCTGCGCCGCCGTAAGTGAGGGCACGACCCCTACCAGATAGATAGCCGCCGTGCCGATTGCCGCGACTACCAGCAACGTGAGCGACCAGCCGCGCAGCAACTGGTAAAAGGGCAGTCCGAACACGTACAAGCTTATGTCGTTGTTGAACAGGGGGTCGGTCTGCCCGAACGGCACGCTGTTCACGTACAGGAGGATAGTGGACCACCCACCCGCAGCCGCCAGGCCCAGCACAAGTGCTACTACGGCGGCAACGGCCAGGGTAACGCTCCGCGTGAAGCCGCGAGAGAACGGCTCCTTTTGTCCAGGGTAGAGGGTGTTGGGCCTTGCCACGCGCCACGCGAGGGTCCAGTTGGACATGCAAAATATGAAGGCGAGCAGCGTGGCCCCAAAGAACACGCCCAGCGCCAGCCACAATCGCGTGGTATACACGTCGGCCAGGTTCTGACTGCCGAACCACATCCAGTCCGTGACCATCTCGGCCACCACAGAGGGGATCACCAACAAGGCAAGCACGAGACCGCCCAGCACCCACCATAACCTGGAACCGAAGCGCCGCGCCGGGCGGATAGGCGTGGGTCCCTGGGGCGTGGCCGCTTTCGTAGTATGCCCTTCTGATCTATCTCTAGTGGACGGCCTGTGAGGAGTGCTCATATGGGTACAGTATAGGCGATGGCTGCTATATATACAATATAGGAGGAGAGGGATAGGCAGAGTCTATTCATTTTCGGTATTGACCGGTCAATTGAGAATAACCTATGGGCAATAA
>JBBSGN010000869.1:0-1593 GCA_038254085.1 Chloroflexia bacterium
AAGTCTCCCTGCGCTTCTGGCCCTCGAACCGCCTCGGCGAGCCCTGATCGACCCCCAACGTCAGCGTCTTACGAAACTAGACAATAAAAGGCCAGAATACTCGTACCACTTTTGTATTAAGAAAAATTAATTTAAACTATGTAAAATCTATATAGATTTTTGCTTCTTTGCAGGAAAAGCAGCGTCTCCCTTCTACTTTGCGCAGTAACGAACTCGTTGCATTCTCGTTACGTGGCTGTTACTTTCTGCGCCGTCCTGCGAGGAGGGGCTCCTATAGGCAGCCTCTAGACATTGGAAAGCTAGCTTTGTAGTTCTGCGGTAAGGACGTTTGGAAGCGTCCTGTGCGATGTGCCGAGGTTAGGAAAACTGGTTATTCATAGAGAGGAAGTTCATTGGCTATACCCAACTTGAAGAAGGTACTGGTAGTCGCGTTACTGGGATCGATGTTGTTCGTAGCCTCGTTCACGGTCTCTGACAGGATCAACGCCTACAACATCTTCTGCGACCCTACCACTATCTGGTACGACATGTTCGGCAACGAGCAGTGTGGAGCTGCGGGCGGAGGCCCGAACGCGCCTGCGGGCGGCGGTGATATCTGGATGGCTTCTTATTACGGCGACGCATTCGCAGGCAACCCGACGGCCAGCGGCGAGCCTTTCAACCCTCAGAAGCTCACAGCCGCTCACAAGACTTTGCCGTTCGGTACGCAACTGCGCGTCAGCTACGGCGGCAAATCCACCGTAGTTACCGTCAACGATAGGGGTCCCTACGTAGACGGACGCGACGTGGACCTCTCCCAGGGCGCGGCCGACACAATAGGGATGACCGGCGCCGGCGTCGCCCCCGTAGAGGTTACCGTTTTGTAGTGTATGCCACCATGGCTCCCGCTTCGGCAGGTGATAGTGAGGGGAATAATGAAAAGGCCCGGTACCCAAACGAAGCTCGGGTATCGGGCCTTTTCGCGCTTAGCGCAGCAGGAACCTCCACCGGCCGGGAGAGATCCCCGGTGATGCAAGAGGCCGCATCCGAGTAGAGAAATAGAACCGCCGTCACGGCGTCTTCTGGGTGTCCCAGGCGATCAATGTCCAATGCGGTCCGGCTCTCTTCTTCGGTCACACCCCACTGCCTCGTGTGCTTTTTCCAGGTACTGGCACGCCGTCGGCCTCATGCTGGTCACGGAGCTGGTGTCTGAAACAGATGTTAAGTTAAATTAATATTGTTTACACACGGTTACCGGAAATTCTTGGCTGTTTTATCGAAGAAACTGAATTTCTACATCCTTCCCCGAAGCAACGAAATGGTTGCTTTCGTGTTACAGAATTGTTACGGTCCGCGCCGTCATAAGCAGTTGCGCCATAGAAGGGCAGGGTTTAGTGAAGAAGGCGTCCTTGATCGTATTCTTCTGGATAATCTTGATCGTTTCTTCAGGCGCAGTAATCGACGCATACGCGCTCTCTTATGGTGCTACCGACGGCATCTCCCAGTTGGGATCCCTGCAATACGATCAGGCTCCTCAATACTCACAGTATGATCAAGCCCCTCAGTACACCCAAGTTGCCCCCTATTGAGGTAACAAATATCCTCCCGGTTCGA
>JBBSGN010000870.1:0-1587 GCA_038254085.1 Chloroflexia bacterium
AACCTTAACTGATGCTGTAGAGGATACTCTCTGCTACGGGATTCCGCCTGGGAGAGCGTATGCCTCTGGTTACGCGGCTGTTATGCAAGAGGTCTCAAAGAGAACAGAGTTCAGTACAGGCTGGGACGTGCGGTAGCAAGGGTACTTATTATCTAACCTGAGTTGCCCCGTACAAGCATTGAATGGAGAAAGCCAGCAGGAAGCAGCCGATCTTCAACTCAAAGCCTCTGGGCGTCACCGCGTGTATCTTTCTCGAAAACAAGGTGACCAGCTTGCTAAAGACCGTCTCTATGTACTGGCGAATGGGTTTGCCCAAGAACTCTTCCCACGCAGCCATAGGCCGCTTTGAGTTGTTCTTGCGCTGAGCTTTGAGGTGCAAGCCGACCTCCTCCAGGAGGTCCTCGTAGTTGTAGTCGGTGTATCCCTTGTCGGCATGGATGATCGAACCTTCGGGTAACTCCAGTTCCAACTCCTTGAAGACCGCGATGTCCGACTCGGAAGCCGCCGCCAAAGAGAACTCCACCGGCTCTCCCTTGCCGCTCACCACCAGATGCACCCGCAGCCCGTAAAAGTAGCGGCGTTTGCTCGCTATGTAGCCACGGAAAGCCTTGCCGTGCTCTTGCGGGGGGTAGAGCTTGCAGCGGTGGATGCGGATGTTGTCGCAGACGGCCACCGGCAAGGAGTCCACCACGTAGCTCCCAGTGGCATTGTTGTGCTTGAAGACTTCGGCCAGCAAATCGAAGAGCGTTCGCCAGAAGCAAGGGTCTATGGCGTGCACCCTACGGTTGAAGCGGCTCTTAGAGATCGCTTTTTCTATGTAGCCGTACTCGTCCAAGAACGAGCGGCTCGCTTCGATGTTGCCGCCGAAGAAGGCGGCTGCAACCAGAGCCACGCTCATCACCTCGGCGGTCGAGAGAC
This sequence comes from Chloroflexia bacterium, assembly GCA_038254085.1. GTDB lineage: Bacteria > Chloroflexota > Chloroflexia > QHBQ01 > JADMIH01 > JADMIH01. The sequence goes on from JBBSGN010000870.1 coordinate 919, forward strand.
GGACTTGCGGGTCATCTCGGTGGCCTGCTGTTTTCAGGAACTCGTCGCACAGGTAGTAGGTGGTGATTATGGTATCGTCCATGATGTCCTCCCGGTTCGGAGAAGGTTTTAGGCGGCCTTCCGACCGGGAGGATGTTGTTTACCTGGATAGGGGGCAACTCGGGTTATTTAAGGTTATCGAGCGTTAGCTCCACATACTCTAACAGTTGACGTACACAGGTACGGTAGGCGGACATAGCATGTCCATAAGGGTCGGAGATCATCTCATCGTTTGAGATACCAGTTGCATACTCGGGCAATGTGTAGATCTTGTACGCAAGGTTCTCGTAATTTCGACGCAGTGCTGCAACGTGCTGTGGGCTCATAGCGAGGACCAGATCGGACTCTATAAGCATTGCTTCGTCTACCTGTCGGGCACAGTGATCCTCAGGGTAGATCCCGACTTCTTCCAGTGCTGCGACGGTGTTTGATGCCATAGGATGTCCTACAAGCGCCGCAGTCCCCGCACTCATCGTCTGGAAGGAGAGACCTCTGTCCTCAGTCAAAGCGTTGAATATAGCCTCGGCCATCGGGCTTCGGCATATATTAGCTGTACAAACAAAAAGAATCTTCTCCATACGTTTCGTTTTGAACCTGCCCTTGATTGTCCATTACTGCTTTGCGCCAATG
>JBBSGN010000871.1:0-1585 GCA_038254085.1 Chloroflexia bacterium
CCGACCCTATCGTGAGTATGGGCTGTGCGAGCCTCATTATGGTGGGCATTATGGCCGTGTTGACCTTCTTTATCCTGCTGCCTCCGTGGCTGCCCTCCAAGTAACCAATTATGAATTAGGAATGAACCGTATAATTCCTGATCCATAATTCCTAATTCGTCCAAGTAGAGGCTGTGACTTTTATGAAAAGAAACCTGTCTGCCGCTGCTCTCCTCCTTTTGCTCGTGCTAATTTGCACAGGTTGCCTTGGGCCGAAGCCTGTGCTGGATAGCTACAAAGCCACCCCGCCGTCCGGCGCCGACCAGCCCTTTGTGGTTGACGCCCTCATCCACAATGTTGGCCCCGGCGACGGTCAGATAGAGGTCGAGGTGAGCCTTACCAACAAGCAAACTGGGCAGACAATCGCTCAAGATAGCAAAGACGTGCATCTGGAAAAAGACGGCACCCAGCATGTGCTTTTCAACATAGACCTTCCCCCTTCAGAGCAGAACATAGACCCCTCGAACATTGGCATTGACGTGCAGGCGCACTATCCGATTGAGTAGACAATTATGAATTACACGGCTCATTCATAATTCATAATTCGTCCAACAGCCGTCTCGCGTTGACAACCCCTTAGCCTCGCACCTATAATTCTGCTACACATAAGCCTGACCACATGGGAGAATAGCGCCCAATGATTGACCTGTATGAGCTTATCGAGCGTAACCTGGAGCGCCAGCGGCAACTCGAAGCAAGCGGTATTTACTTTCTGGGGGAGATCAACGACGCGGCTGCCGAGAAGTTCGGCCAGTCGCTTACGGCGATGGCTGTGGCGCGCGAGGGCGACGCGGAGAAGCCTATCACCGTCTATATCAATTCGGGCGGCGGCTCGGTTGGCTCGGGCCTCGCGATGATGCAGATGATCTATCGCCTGCGTACCCTCTACAAGGTGACCATCAACACGGTGGTTACGGGTTATGCCTACTCGATGGGCGCGATTGTCTTTCAGGCCGGCGACAGGCGCTTGCTTGGCTCTTTCTCTACCCTCATGTTGCACTCCCCACAGTGGATTTTGTCGGGCGACGACCAGCGCGTTTTCAACGATTATGCGGCCCTTGCCAGGCACTATAAGAACCTGGTCAGCAATATCTTCTCGCAGCGTAGCGGCAAGCACGATGCCGCCTGGTGGGAGAACTATATCTATTCGGGCCGCGACCGCTTTCTCACCGCTGAAGAGTGCGTAGACATGGGCCTTGCCGACGAGATTTACGGCTTGCAGCTAACCTCCCCGCCCCTGCCCACCCCTGGCGGCTCCGGCCTCGCCCTCTGATGCTCCCCGATTTTGGAGTCTGGATTTTGCATTTCTCACTTCGCTCCGCCCTTTGCCTGCTACTCTCGCTTGCTTCCTTCCTTCCCCTTTCCCCCTTTTGTTGGGCTGATGCCTCGGCCTTGATACCGGACGCGAAGCGGGTGGACAGGCGTATGATAGGGTGGCAGTTTAGCGAAGCTGCGCCGGCGTATAGCACCACAGTAATCACACATTACCTGGCTAGAGACGTAGAGAGATGAACCCGGCAAGCGGCGACAGGGGCGCAAGCAAGAC
>JBBSGN010000872.1:0-1570 GCA_038254085.1 Chloroflexia bacterium
ATGACCAATTTGGGCAAAGATGACAGCTTACTGGACTTGCTCGCACGGGCGCGGATGAGGTATGCTTCCAGCCAGCCTCTCGCCCTATCAGGATGCTCCGTCGCCCAGATTACCGCCTCGTGGTCCATCTCGTTGATGCGGTCGTTGGCGGCGTGCAATGCATCCATCGAGTTACGCAGCGCCACGTCTACAGGCATATGCTCCGGGTTGATGTCCAGGCCGAACCACCCCTCGTACCCGTACATTTTCATCGCGTAGAGTGTGGCTTCGGTGGACTCGGGGGAGATAACGCCTACATTCAGGTCCTGGTCGTAGTTGCCGAGGGGTTGGCTATTCCAGTGAGTGTGCGCGAGACGCCCATACTCCATCACCATGCCGTAAGAGTATGGAACATCTTCATACCCCATGAGCATGTGCCCCACCTCCGGGTTCAGGCCTACCAGGGCGTGCCCTTCAGCGAGAAGCTTCTTGTTCTCAGGGTGTTGCAGCATCGCTTCGACCTTCATCCCCAGGAGCAGCCCCTCAAAGGTCGTGCCGTAGAGGATATGGCCTCGCGGTTCGTAGGGCTTAGGCTCCTCGGCCACGCGAATGCCGGGCACGGCGTCCATCGCCTCTGCCAGGCCGGATGCAAAGCGATCGCGCATCGCACGTAGGTCCGTCCCAAATGGGTTCTCATAGCCATCAATGCCCGGCCACACAATAGCAAACTCGGTGTCAAGCTCTTTGTTGAGTCGTAGCGCGCCGATAGTGCGCTCTATAGCCACACAGCGCACAGCGTCAATGGGGTTGGAGAGGGACCCCCATTCGAACTGGGCATCATAAAAGAGTAACGGGATGACGGTCAGTATCTTGACGCCCGTATCTTTGGAGAACTCTTTCCAGATATGCAGGTTCTCCTCATTGATTTCGTTCGGGTAATGCGCCTCCATCCCCTGGAGACCGCTACCGGCCAGAGTCGCTGCGATGTCGAGGCGTGGCCTGATGTCAATCACCGGCCCGTAGCGGTCGTGGAACCTGCTGGCGGGGGGTGAGAAAAACCATACGCCTGCGGAGAACTTCAGGTCCAACGCGAAGCTCTTGAGGTGCTTTACCAACTCGTCGGGTGTGCGGCGCAATGCCTGCGGGCGTAAATCACGTAAACTCATAAGTGCCTCCAGGGCTACATTATTTCATCTCTTGGTGCCCCTACGCGGGTGTCTTCGCTTCCAGGTCAGAGCCGCTACCCAGCGTGCCAATGCTTACGGGCAACTCTTCTAATACCTCCGGGTTGGCCGAGGCGCTGGACGGCGTGGGTATGTAAGATAGGATTATGTAGAGTGCGGTCGAACCTAAGAGGAGCAAGAACCCAGGCTTGAAAAGCGCGAATGTGAAAGGCTGGATCATGCCGAGGATACCGAGCAGTATCCCCGCGATGCACAGGCGCGTGATTATGCCCACAGTGCGCTTCGGCAGGTATGACGCTGCCACGAGTATAAGTATAGCGACAAGGAAAACGACCCAAATATAGTTGGCAAAAGTGGATATGCCAGGAGCCAGAGCGCCCAACACCAACATGATTATGCCCACGATG
>JBBSGN010000873.1:0-1570 GCA_038254085.1 Chloroflexia bacterium
AAAATAGGTAACGTTGCATATCTAGACTGTGACTACCACGACTCGAATACCATACCGTGTGATGTGCTCCTTGACCCCAATAGCTCTGCCCTCCCTACTCATCTGTGCTATTACCTGCAGCGCAGGTCGACGGCCGCGTATGTCGAGCGGTTTGTCGACTTTGACCCTACCAGCACCCGCTATCAATGGCAGCATACTTGGCCCTTACCAGTAGGACACGACTCGATGCGGGCATGGTTCCGAAACCTAGTAAAGAACACCGTCGTGAACACGTTGACCCCTGACGAGTTGAACGCCGGCGTGACGCCAGGCTGGGCGCAGATGTTCGAAGCGCAACTGAATCCTACGCTGCGAGGGCATTATGCCCGGAACCCGGCCGTACCACTGACCGATATCCAACGCGGGCGGCTTGCTCGTCACCGTATAGAGGAACTTCCACCATCGCTCGTACCTCAAGCCAACTCCCGCGCCGGTTTGATTGTCGAGCGTACCACGCTTCATGGCCAAGTGGTGCTGTTTGGCCTGATAACTGAGGACGACGAGCACACACTGAACTTTGTCGAACCAGTAGTTCTCTGTTATGCCACTGGTTCAACAAAGGACTTAGCAGGCACCGCAGACAAGCTGCAACAGTGGTACCGTGGTCTGCTGCTCGATAAGCGTGTGATAGGCCGAACACGTGGGAGCACCATTATGACTAGGGAGGAGTTCATGCGGCGTCAACGCGAGGTGCGCGCTGAATGGATGCACCAATACGGACGTTCACCTACAGATATCGAGCTTGCTGAAGAGCTAAGCATTAGTACCGACACGCTCAGCCGCTATCGGAAGAGATTTTCCTGACATCGAGTTATTGCGGTTTTTTGCGGAACATATACCCCCACCAACGCGGCAGACTGAACACCGAGGCGTATCCTCCAGAAGAAGAAAGGAGGTGTTCAGTGGAAATTTCACAAGTGACAGAATTTGCGCTTGTCCTGATTGTCCTTGTTCGTGTAATCCTACGGTAAGGCACGTCATAGAAAGTTTTGGCATCCTCGACTATCAAGATTTGAGGATGCTGTGACCGGCACATCTTGGCGCATCGCCGCCAGCGAGGTCACCAGCATGACCGTGGCGGTTCCTCCTTACTCTTCGAGCTCGCCCGCGCCACACCAACGAGCCGTAAACCCGGTGACTGACAAGAGGCTACGGTGCCGTCGCCCGCAACGTGTAGCGCACACCACCACCCATATCGGTGCCAATGACCAACGTATACGTCCCATCAGCAGCGATCGCGAAGTCTTTGCGACAGGGATTGACGTAGTTGCAGAGGAAGGTGCCCAGCGGGATACTTGGCTCGCCAACCAGATTCTCGGCTCCTGGCGCGGCAATGATGACACCAAAGGCTTCGGTGGCGGCGCTGACCTCGACATGCAACGTCTGACCGGCACGGAGTTGCAGGGCATAGACGTCGTAGTGCTTGGCCTGCCGATCAACGATTGAGGTGACGGTCTGACCGAGAGCGAGCGGGGTACCCGGGCGGGTAGAGGCGACCTTGCCCGCCAGCGCGAGCGGTGTCGTATTCGGA
>JBBSGN010000874.1:0-1569 GCA_038254085.1 Chloroflexia bacterium
CATTGCTCCGCCTCCTGTTGGTCATTGAGTGTTTGGTATCCTCTTTGTACCATACAGGGGCGGAGCGTGCCCCTCCCTTAGAGATGTGGGTAATCACCAGATTTCTATAGCTTGACATCTACTAGCGCAGCTACTATTATGGATGGGGCGTTTCTCTGCTTATATGGCTCAGGCTTAACACCATGGATTAGCAGTGGCTATAAATATCGTCCCCGGGAAACCCCGGACCACGAAAAAAACGAACGGCACTCCTCTCTCGCGGTTCTCTTACCGCTCAATGCGGCTGTTGGTGTTCTAATTCACTATTTCCCTTGTTTGCGTAAGTTGCTCCGCCTTTGGTAATACGGCTACGACCCCTCCTTTACAAATTGTGGCCGGGGGCCTGGGACTGACCAAAGCTGAATGGGACCGACATCATACATTAGTGTCGTTTAACGAATACGGACCACAGGTTTATATTTACGATATTCAGCCTTATTCTCAATGGAGCCGTTATGGATACCACGTTTACTTCTGGAGTGAACGGGATCCAAGCCCGCAAGATGCTCGCATTAGCTTGATTATGGTTGATGCACGCCTCGTTTTGAGTAATACAATGCATGTGCCGTTGGACACTTTGGACCACATCGAATTAAGTCAAAAGCAAACTGCCGCTCGCACCTTGCTCCCTGCTGATGCTGAACTTGAGAAAACGGCGGAATTCCCACAAGCGCAATATATCGTTATTGACACCTATCATAGCAAGTCTCTCGAAACTGCTTATCCTCCTATCTCAACTGCTCCTGACCCATGGCAGGGACAGCGGGCAGGTACTATAGAGGTAGAATACAGTCTTCGTGGGCTTTTAAGAATTAATGTCGGTCCAAATGGCGAACCTCCTCTTCCGTCACCAACGCCCGAACCGCCTGGGCCAACGACCCTCACCTCCGGTCCGCCACCACCGCCTGTGCCGACCCCACCCAAACCGCCTTTGCCTTCGCCCGTAGATACCTCTGCGCCGCAACCCGCGCCCTCGGTGTTCGCACCGATACCGAAAACAACCCCGACTACAAAATAAACCTGCTCAAATCCTCGTCCTTCGCAGTGGCTTTCACGCGGCTGTCTACGTAGGCGGCGTCTATGGTGACGGCGCTGCCCGACTCTTCGTCGGCGCGGAAGGAGAGGTCTTCCAGCACCTGCTCCATGATGGTGTGCAGGCGGCGTGCGCCTATGTCTTGCAGGCGGTCGTTCAGATCGGAGGCGAGGGTCGCTATGCGGGTCAGCCCATCGTCTGTGAACTTCAGCTCTACCTGCTCGGTCGCCAGCATAGCCGTGTACTGGCGGACCAGCGAGTTCTCGGGCTCGACTAGGATGGTCCGTAGCTCCTTGCTGCCCAGGCTGTCAAGCTCGACGCGCAGGGGGAAGCGGCCCTGTAGCTCGGGTATCAGATCGGCGGGCTTGGAGGCGTGGAAGGCCCCGGCGGCGATGAACAGCACGTGGTCGGTCTTGACCGGGCCGTAACGGGTATGCACCGTCGAGCCTTCCACGATCGGCAGCAGATCGCGCTGCACCCCTTCGCCCGACACGTCG
>JBBSGN010000875.1:0-1568 GCA_038254085.1 Chloroflexia bacterium
CCGCGCTGAGGATGACTACCGTGACCAGCACAGTATACTGCCCCTGGTCGATGATCTTGTTGGTCAGGCCGTACAGCGCGGAGATCGTGCCGAAGGTAAGACCCGTGGCCATTAGCAAAGTCGTGTAATTGGCTTCACGCGTCGTGAATTTGAAAGCTTTCGACAGCGGCCACACGCCGACGCTCTTGCTTACCACTTTAACCAGGAACAGCACTATTATCAACCCGATGCTCGGCGCCACCAGATCCAGCCGCACGAACAACCCCGCCTTGATGAAGTAGAAGGGTGTCAATATGGAAAAGGCGATCGTGCGCATACGAGTAGCCAGTATCTTCTCCTGTAAGAATACCCCCGCAAGCACAAGTCCGACCAGATAAGCGGGCAGCACAGCCTCCGAGCGGGCCTGCACTATCACCCCGCCCAGCGCGAACAGCAAGAGAAGCAGGAACTTGGTCTCCGGCTCGCTTATACGCCCGCCGAAGTCGCGGATCACCCACCGGGTAAGCCTGGGAGCCAAGAACAGGGTAGGGGCAACCAGCAGGATAAATACAAGCATCCACACATCGAAATGCGCGAAGAGCAGGCCGAGAGCCAGCACAGTGCCCAGGTCGGTCACGAAGCACGCCGCGAGGATCGCTTTCCCAAGCGAGGTCCGGTTGAGGCCGGTCTCTACCATCACCGCGTACACCACCGCCACCGACGTGGTTGACAGCGCGATGCCTGCTATCTCAGACTGCGCCAGGCTCCAGCCCGCCACGAAGTAGGCATAACAGAAGGCCCCTATGAAAGGCAGCAGAAACGACAGGAAACCTATGCTCAAGCTCTCTTTGAGGTGAGAGCGAAGCGCCTGAGGCTCAAGCTCCGCGCCGGCCAGGAAGGTGAGCACTACCGAGCCGAAGCTCGCAAGGAAGTTGACCCAGTCATTAGTTTGCAAGCCGAAGAAGTTACCCGCGACTATACCGACGGCGATCTCTATGAGAGAAACCGATATGCCCAACCGGATCGATATGAGGCTGGCGAGAAAAGCCAGGCCCATCCAGGCCGCGGCACCAAACCAGATGTTGTCCATGGGTAAAGTCCTCCATCGTGTGTCCCGTGATACGAGTTGATGCTTCGCTACGCTGCCGATGGCTCCTCATCTGGTTCGACTGATTCCATACCCATCAAAAAAGCCCCTACCGGCACCGCAACGGATGTCAGTAGAAGCTATCAGTTCTGGCGAACAATGGACCACTCCGGGGTTCACCCAGATTGGAGTGAACCCGTGCCACCAGACAGGAGCTTAAGTCACATTCTCTGCTGTCTGATAGTGTAGGGCCTCAAACTCGATGGGCGGTAAATAGCCCAGGCTGGAATGTAAACGTTTGACGTTGTACACGTCTTCGATGAACTGGCCGATATTCGCCTCAGCCTCGGCAAAGGTGCGGTACTGCTTGAGATAGACCTCCTCTCCCTTGAGCGTCTTGAAGAAGCTCTCCGCTTTAGCATTGTCATATGGATTGCCTTTAGCCGACATACTCGCCAGCGCGCCTACACTCTGTAGCCTCTCTACGTAGGCGCAACTAGCA
>JBBSGN010000876.1:0-1562 GCA_038254085.1 Chloroflexia bacterium
ACGTTGGCCTCTCTGTTCGGCACCTGGCGAGCCATAGGTCTAAACCCCTTCTCAGAGTGCCTCCTACTCCTGTCACAGCCTCTTCCACCCTAACTCTGAACACTTACAAAGAGCAAGCATTCAAGCTGTGTCTGGAAGGAATGAGCTATTCACGTATATAGGCAAAAAGAGGCAAGCGTGCGTACTGTTAGCAGAGGCTCGATGCCCTTGCGGTGCGTAAAACGTAATGCGTAATGCGTAATGCGTAATGAAGGGTCTGCTACCGTTCTATTGTATGTTTGTGCATTGCTCATTACGTTTTACGTTTTACATAACGTCTTCATCGTCCGGCCCCGCCTCGCTCTCAAGCTGCACGGCTATCAGGTAGCCCCTGGCGCGCTCGGTGAGGGGGTAGCGGGCGACGATGCGCCAGAAGGCGGGCGAGTGGTTGGGATGTAGCAGGTGGGCAAGCTCGTGGACCAGCACGTAGTCCAGCACCCACAACGGCATAGCGGCTACACGGTCGGAGATGCGTATAGTTGCGTCGGCGGGCGTGCATGAGCCGTAGCGCTTCTGCTGATTAGTCACCCACTTTATCTCGCGCACCTTCAGCTTGCCGCCGAAATACTGGCGGTTCAGGTCGGTGGCGTGGCGCTTGAGGTCGGGCAGCTTGTCTGCGGCCCGCTTCCTTTGCGCCCTCAGCACGCGGGGCACCAGCTTTTCGATAAGCTCCCGCTCCTCGTCCGGGGTCACACCCGCAGGCACGCGCACCACCAGCCGCCCGTCCACCATCCGCGCCGAGGCGGTCTTGGCGCGGTTAGGCGAGCGGATTATCTCGATGGGGGGTTGATCTACCACGAAGGATCCTTCTCTAGTTGTATGGAATGGAGGCGTGGAATAGAAAGATTGTAACACGAGAGAGAAACTTCAGCGATATTTCCATTCTGCTACTTATTTTCTGTAGACTCATTATGGTGTACCCTTTGTCAAGACAATTAGATGGCCAATTTTAAGGTGGAACTTACTCCTTTCTGGGTCTTGGTTTGGTAGTAGATATCGCCTGGTGTTTGATAGCCGAGGGCTTGATGCAGCCGCCCCTGGTTGTAGAACTCGATGTAACTGTCCAGGCTCTGCTGGGCCTTGAGCGGAGTTGAGTATTCGTGTAGATACACCTCTTCATATTTGATAGTGCGCCACAGCCTCTCGGTGAAGATGTTGTCCACAAAACGGCCTCTCCCGTCCATGCTGATCTGTACTCCTGCTCACGGGAGCAGACCTGTGTACTGGGGAGAGGTGAAGTGGCTCCCCTGATCTGAGATGCAGATATCAGGTTTGGAGGTAGAAAGCGCATCCTCAACTGCCTGTGTGACGAAGCTCTGCCCCAGGCTCTGACTTAGCTCCCAACGGACTATGTACCTGGAGAACCAATCGAGTACCGCCACCAGGTAGAGCCACCCGCTCTCCATTCTAATGTAGGTGATGTCAATGGCCTGATCACAAATGACAAATTCTGCATGATACGCCATGGTGGGCCGCTGGTTGTCGATGCGGCACGCTTTAGGGCATACCTGGCGCGTAAGGAG
>JBBSGN010000877.1:0-1557 GCA_038254085.1 Chloroflexia bacterium
AAACTACCAACCGGCCTCAAAGCGCCGGAGGTGTGGTGTAAATCCATTGACGAACAGAGGCGAGAGAGGTCCCTAGTCAGCAATTAGTTTGGTAATTATATACTTCGCTCACCAAGTCACGTTCGGAAAGCGTCTAGCCTAAGTCAAGTCGAAGGGAATCCGCCCCTTGCGATTGTACCCGTTGTGCTTCTTTGAACGTCCCGTGCTGCGGGGGCATCTTCAACTCTGTACCGTGCAGTAGGTCATTTATAGTGAGATTCTGAATCTTAGGGTAGTCCGTGCCCCAACCCGGCGAGTGATAAAACCCCGCGCTCACGGCTTCTTTGTTCATGTCGCGGCTCGGATCTTCGAGGGTGATGAATACTCCCATAGTAGCACCCTCACGCCCTACGGTGCCCACGAGGTCGCGTATATCGCCGCTCTTCACTTTGCCGGACTTCACCTGTACCAAGATGCGTTTCGGCTTCCCGCTTCTATCGTCTATGAAGTTGATGATCCCGTCTATGCCTTTGTCGCTGCCTTTCTTCCCCGTCTTGCCGCCACCCTTAGCACCGAGAGGCTTGGCACGAACCAACGATAGCGCCCACCACTGGAACTGATAGCGGTCGTCTAATGCGAGTTGTTGAGCCGCTTCTACGTCTTGTGGTTCCCCGACCACCCCTAGCTCAATGCCGGGGAACATATCCTCAAGGCGATACTTCAGAAGGGCGATGCTCAAGTGGGTAATATCTATCCCTATCCATCCACGGCCCAACTTCTGCGCTGCTGCAATTGTCGTGCCACAACCACAGAATGGATCGAGCACCACGTCTCCTAGACTACTGCTAGTTTCGATAACCCTCTCAAGCAGGGATTCAGGCTTCTGCGTAGGATAGCCTAGACGTTCGGTGGCATGCGAGCTAATCGGGCCGATGTCTGTCCACAAGTCCTGCAACGGTACACCCGGCATCTCGTCCAAGTATCGCTTATATGCGGGAACGCCTCCGGGCTTCGTTTGGATCACGCGCCCCTGACGTATAAGTTCGTCCATCTTTTCTTTGGTGTAGCGCCAGTAGCGAGTCACACCCATTACTTCGTAGCTAGGGTTTCCTTTGGCAGCGCCGCCCGGTCCAGTAAGGTTGTCCAATCTGTAACGTCGGCCTGTCTCCGGCTCTACGTACTTGTAGAAATTCTTGATATACCCTTCGTCATACGGCGTATAGACTGGGTTCCAAGTCCAATCCTCGCCCTTCGTGTAGAAGAGAATTACGTCGTGAATGTGACCGTACAGGCGCCTCCCCTGCTTGGTATCGCTGTGGGCACTGCTGCGTTTCCAGATGATCTCTGTGCGGAAGCTTGTAGGACCGAAAATAGCGTCCATGACGATCTTGAGGTAGTGGCTAGAAGTGGGATCACAATGCAGGTACAAGCTCCCTGTAGGCTTCAGCACCCGGTGTAGCTCCACCAGCCTCGCGGCCATCATCACCAAATACGCCATAACCTGATTCGTGCCGACCAAATCCCTGAGTGCGGAGATTGCTTTGGAGACTTCATCGGCGCTCTCTGTCACCAACTCGT
>JBBSGN010000878.1:0-1548 GCA_038254085.1 Chloroflexia bacterium
GCGAAAGTTGACTTCGGGAACGAGGAGGCTTATCTTCATCGGTGGCGCTCTTTTCGGAGTAGGAATGCGTGTTCTGGGTGGAATCGATTCTACTCCTGAGCGCCCTTTATCGTCTCATCCCACCGTCTACGGAACAGTTACGCAGTGCCGGCTAGGGTTGGGCTGGTGTGTGTTGGATTGGGCAGGTCCGATATGGCTTGGCTTGGGTTGTGTTGGCCTGCAAGGAAAGTATACAGGAGGGGCCAGGACCATGATAGCCCCGGCCCTCTTGGAAATGGTCCTTACTTCCACTCTCATAGCCCGGCTTCTACCTCGGATATGAAGAGCGTTGCACCCCCCGTAGCAAAGTTCTGTATGTCTTGTGCTGTTTCTTGTCCCTCTGGTGATCCCAGGCCACTCTGCAGCTGATCCATATCCTCAAACCACACATCCGCGGTCCGGTAATAAGGTGGTTCACTTCCGTCTGGTGCGGCAACGACCTTTGCTAAATCTATCCTCTGCACGTTCGGTATCTTGCGGGCTATCGGCATATGAGTGTTTTCGTAGTACTCTTCGAACGCATCAGGGTCGTCAGGATGTCCATAGAGCACAGTGAGTTTGACCATGATCTTCTCCTCCTCCTAAGGTTCGCTTTCCCTAGCGATTCACCTACTACGCTCTAACTATATCTACAAGGTGTCCGTCTTGCAAGGGCTTTAGCCTAGAGCTGTGGCCCGGGCACCTCTATTCACGAGCTGCCGAGAGAAACTGTCCGAAAAGGGGTTAGAGGAGCTTCTGGAGCCTTCATTTTGTTGGTCCCCGGCAGCGAAATAGGGCTTCTTGGACCTGTTTCGTCGACTTTTGGGGCTTCAGTTCGGAGCCTATCAGGGCTTTTCGGACAGTTTCCTTCTCGGCAGCTATGTAAATGGGACAATTACCGTCTCACGAGTGAGTTGTGATCTGCAATGCTCGTGGCTCGCGATCGTCGTGAACACACTGGGAGGCAACAGGATTTGCGGATCAGGTTTCGACCCAGCTGGCCGGGGCCGGTGTTGAGCGAGCAGAAGTAGTGAGCACTCAGTGGTACGTGATCGTCTGCATCAACGACGCCGTTCGTAGCTTCGCTAGGCTACTTAGGCCTGCTCTCCCAGCTGTATAATCGCAAAACGCAGGTCCTCAGCCATACCGCTGTGGCCGAACTTCTCAGCTTGCCTTATACCCGTCTCGTAAGCAACGCGGGCCTCGTCCACACGTCCAATTTTTTGCAGAGATTCGCCCAGACGCATATACGCGTTGCCCTCATCGTCGGCTCCAACCACGGCGATGTAGCGTTCGAGGACCGCCGCCTCGTCCTCGTAACGATCGACCTTATTATATTCATTCGCTAGCGCCAGAAGCCCCGTCGGGTTGTCCGGGTTATCCGCCAGCATCCGCTCGAAGTACTCTATCCTATCCTCCACGCGCTCCTCTCCTCCTGTCGGCCGTCGAATAGGCTAGTATAGGTCACCGCGAGGCCGAGCGAAGAAGCTAAAAAGCTTCAGCATGAGCATACCGCTAGCGAGTACACGC
>JBBSGN010000879.1:0-1541 GCA_038254085.1 Chloroflexia bacterium
GGAGTGCAGGAAAATCTCTGGGTGGGAATCTCGGCGGGTGTGCCGGTCGTGCGCCTTAACGGCCATCCCGTCGAGAGGCTACCGAACACCATAAACGTCTCGTTCCCCGGTGTGAGGGCCGTGGATCTGCTGGGGGTTCTGGCGGATGTTGCCGCCTCGGCGGGCTCGGCCTGCGCCTCTTCCCGTGCGGAGCCCTCGCACGTCTTGCGCGCGATGGGCTTGGGTGAAGAGTATGCGCTGTCCTCAGCCCGCTTCAGTCTGGGCCGGTTCACCACACGAGAAGAGGTGGAACGCGCCGTGGAACTGGTGACAGATGCCGTGAGAGAGCTTAGGATGTCGTTCATGGGGGTGGTGGAGTAGCCGTGACGGGTGCATTCTTGCGAGACACCAAAGCAGAGGGTGGGAATCTCGCGATAGTCTCACCCTACGAAGTGACGACGGAGTTCTGCCCCATGTGCGGCCCTGAGTTCCGCCCCATATGCCAACCTCCGCGACCGGCCCTCGCAAAGGAAAGAACAGGCAACTGCCACATCCAATCCCAAACGCGCACACGTACTCTATATCCCGTGGCGCCCTTACGGGGTAGGGCCAACAGCATCCGCTGCTACTCACGCTCCTATGAGAATTGCCGTGCCCTTACCTTATTGGCTTATGTGGTCTAGATACGCTAATGTTGAAGGCCGCCCCTGCAGGCATGGCCGCGGCGTCCTCGTTGTAGATCGCCCACTTCTTGCGTGCGGCGTCGTACTGGGCAACGACGTGGTGGTCGTTATAGGTGCCAGCACCGCCTCCCGGATTCCAGTCCTGAGTGATAGAGAGTACCGCGTTGGGCTGCCCATTGGTGAGTGGGCTATCTATATAGGTGGTGTTACCCACGGTGTTGCTGGGCTTCGCACGGTGGACCAACTTCTCAGCGCCCGTGAGCACTACCATCTCGAAGGTGAGGCCGTCGGTCATGGAGACGCGGTCCTGGTTGAAGACGGCCCATTTGCCTCCGCGGTTGGCGTCGTACCATACGCCGATATTGTGGTTGTAGCTAGCACCCCTCCCTGGGCGCCGAACACCCTTTACCAGAAGCACGGCTTTGGGATTCTTGTTAGTCTCCGGTCGGTCTAGGTAGGTACTATTGCCGACAATGTTCCGGGACTCAGCACGGTGCACAAACGTGGCCTCCTCCGCTTCCTCAGAAGTTATCCCGGACGCCGTGGTTTCCTCCGCTGTCGTCTCCAGGGTTGTGACTTCCGATGTCCCGCCCGATGATTCTGTCGCTTCGGTAACAGCGCCGACGCCGTAGTACGTGTCATAGTACCGGTACACGAAATAGCCTTCGACGGCGAACCCGAAGATCAACACGATTAATACCGCCGTTATCACACCGACTCTGCGCAACGCCTTCACCTTGCCTGGAGGCCCTTATCCTACCGTGAGGCCCATGATATACCCGCATGAGTCAGCGCCAAATGCGAGACTTTACTGAAAAGAAGCCAGTGTCACGGTATGTGGGCGGCCACGGCCATCACGGTCTCCTGTAAGGCACTGTA
>JBBSGN010000880.1:0-1540 GCA_038254085.1 Chloroflexia bacterium
GCGTGAAGTGGCGAGGCGCCTTCTTTCCCTTCTCGATCCCTCGAAGGGTCAAGGCGGCGATTCCGCCGCGTTCGGCTACCTGGTCCTGGGTTAGGCCTTGGGCGGTTCGGGCTGCGAGCACGGCTTGGGCGAGGCGGTCGAGGGGCTCGGCGGTCGGTGCGTTGGTCGAGGTCGGTCTCGTACGGGTCATGGCTCGATTTTGCCAGAGCGCTACCCCCCGTTGCAAACAACGTTGCCCTTCGGGCTGCCGTGCGCTACCGTATGCTCCATGACCAACCACGACGAAGCCTCGTCCGTCCCGTCCGCTGCCTCGACCCCGGCTCAGCCTGACCACGGCCCTATGTCCGGTGGTGAGGTGATCGATCTCAGTATCGAGGTCACCTTGCTTCGAGATGCCGTGGAGGCGCTGCAGGACGTCGCGCGCGAACTTCACAGCGTGGTGGGTCTCTTTGCCTACGCCCGAGAACATGGTCTCGATGAGGTCGTGGCGGCCTATAAGCAGCTCCTGGGAGAGTTCTATACCGTCAACAGCGGGTTCTCCGTGACGGTGTTCGATCTGATCTGCGCTCTCAATATTGCTGGCTTCGTCCTACCTTCTCAACAGGAGCGACACCCTGAGGACGACGCAGCCTTGGCTGAGCTGCAGAGCCGCATGGAGAGCGAAGGGGCTGGCCGGCATTGGTCTCGACAAGACCGCTCCTGAGCATCTCAGAGGCGGCGCGTTATGTCGGTCAGAGCCCGTCGGCGTGGCATGCCATGAGGCGCACGGGCCAGTTGCCGGTTCCGACATGTCTGGTCGGGACGCGTCACATGATCCGGCTTTCGGAACTCGACGCCTGGCTCACCGGATCGTCGTCACAGCCCGTGGCCGACATGGTGGCCGTGCTCGCCCGCCTGGTTGCCGTGCTCGAAAAACTGGAAAGGGGGGTGCGATATCTAGCCATAGAGAAAGACTTACAAGGAGAGTAGTCGACGTGTTTTACTGGTGTTTGACAAGCCAGATAACCACAGAAAGGTAGTTGTGCCTTCAATACCTAGTCTCGTTGTTATTGCCGTCCAGGCGGTCCCCTACACTGCCCCGAAAGACGGGGCTCAATCGCAGACCATCTTCGCCATCGACATCGCCGACGGCCCGAACGGCATCGGCTATTGGCCCGCGCCTTCCATTACCCGGATCTCGGCCCCGCTGCCCGTGCTGAAGATTGAGTTGGGCTCGCAAGTGAAACTCACGGACCTGAGCATCGGGGAATGGTCAGGGAAGGATGGAAAGCACGGTGTCCGTTGGGCGGCCGCTAAGGCGGAGCTGCTCAAATGAGGCGGGAGCGGCGCTCCAACGTGGCCGCGTATCTCACTCCGACTGAGGTCGAGCGTGCGGAGCAGCTCGGTATGGGTCGTCCCAGCGTGGGTCTCCGGTGGGCGCTGTACCGCTGCACGCAGGCTCCGGCCAACCTCGATGAGTTGGAGGATGGGGCGACCGGCGACCTGCCGCAGCTCCGCCCGACCAAGTGAGCCTCTGGGGTTCTAGCTCGCCTGCCCGTCC
>JBBSGN010000881.1:0-1528 GCA_038254085.1 Chloroflexia bacterium
ACATCGGCCACGTCCACCTGAAAGTTTCAGACCTTGACCGCGCCGTCCGCTTCTACCGCGGCGCCCTCGGCTTCGAGGAGACGGAGCGCTATGGCACCAGCGCGGCCTTCCTGTCGGCGGGCGGCTACCATCATCATGTCGGCCTCAATACCTGGGAGAGCAAGGGCGCGCCCCCGCCGCCTCCACGCACCACCGGCCTGTACCACTTCGCCATTCTCTACCCCAACCGCCTTGAGTTGGCCCGTGCCTTACGCCGCCTCATAGATCACGGCGTGCAGATTGACGGCGCGTCTGATCACGGCGTCAGTGAGGCTATCTACCTGCACGACCCCGACAACAACGGCATCGAAATCTATCGCGACCGCCCCCACGAAGAGTGGCCCATGCAAAACGGCGAGCTAACCATGACCCTCGAACCGCTCGACCTGGCAGAGCTTCTTGGCGAGTTTGATAAAGAGGGCGCGCACGCCTAAGCTCGCCTCACATGGCATAGCAAGTAGCAAGGCGCAAGCGTTTGGTCAACGGGGAAGGCAAGGTAGCTGTGGGGCAAGCGTAATAGATGGCTACATTATCTGCCGAGCATGACGTGGCTGCCCACGACCTTGCGCCGCGTCGCAAGCGGCTACGTGTGTGGCGGGCGCTGCTAGTCACGCTGTTTGCGCTGCTGTGCTTCGGGTCTATAGGCATAGTGGTGCTGGGAGACCAGACCGCGCTGGCTGGGATGGCCTATCTAGGGGCGGTGAATAGCGGCAACACCGGCATTGTTGCTTTGATGGGCGACCACTACACCGAAAGTAGCGGCTGGCACCAACGGTTCCTCGCCCAAGACGCCCGGCGAGATGCGGCCTGGCTGAACGGCGCTGAGGTCTCGGACGTGACCACCTCGCGCGAGCAGACGTTGAGCGGACAATGGGTGACAATGGTGCGCTTCAGGTGGCGCAAGGCGGGCACGTCCGCCCAATGGACCCAGGCAGCGTTAAGGGTGAAGACCGACCGATGGCTCTTTATCCCGTATGTGCGGGTGGTGGAGGATATAGGGCCGTAGACGAAAGATGGATAGAGCCGTGCATTGATTGCTAAAGGTGAGTGACGACCGACGAACGCAGCTTATTCGTCCTTCGTCTAATTGTTATCCAACACTCCCTGCTTATTCGCCTCAAACAGCGCCCCTACCGAGCCGCCCGTGTGTATGCGGGATATGGTCTCGGCGAGCATGGGAGCGACGCTCAGTATCACGAAGTTATCCAGCATCTTTTCGGGCGGGATAGGGATGGTGTCGGTGGTGACTAGCTCTACTATGGGGCTGTTGCGAAGGCGCTCGATGGCGGGGCCGGATAGGACGGGGTGGACGCACGAGGCGTATACCTCTTTCGCGCCACGCTGCATGACGACATTGGCGGCCTGGGTCATCGAGCCTGCGGTGTCTATCTCGTCGTCCACCAGGATGGCCGTTTTACCCTTCACGTCGCCTATCAGGTTCAGTACTTCGGCGCGGTCTACGTTGCCTGCGCGGCGCTTCTCGACGATG
>JBBSGN010000882.1:0-1527 GCA_038254085.1 Chloroflexia bacterium
AAAACATATTGAGTAGCTCTCATAGTGCAAACCTAATTGCATTGGGGCAACAATGCATCAGTGAAAAACTGTAGAAGCTGCACGGCTTTAGCCGTTGCGGAGTTGTCACAAGTCTCCCGGTGTTTATTTCGCTGCCGTACTTCCCACGTCGGGCACTTTGCGTTCGAGGGCGTTTCGGTCCCAGTGGGCCAGAGTAGCCCCTGCCTCGTATGTGCTTTCCAGGAAGTCCATGATCATCGCTTCGGGCGAGGCGGCCCGCCGCACGTCGTCGTACATGAGCAGGAACTCGCCCAGGTCGGCGCTGTAGAAGGCGGCATCGGGGCGCACTTGGGCTGTCTTGAAACCGGGCGGCTCCGGGTAGGTATAGGCGTAGAAAGCGGCTCCCTTTATCTTGCCGCTGCCCGGCCAGAAGCCTATGGCGATGTTCTCCTGATCTTCGGCAAAGCGCATGATAATGTCCGCCCCCTTCGGCGGCTCGGCGGGCTTGCCCGAGAAGCGCGTCTGGGATAGATCGAACGACCCCCAGAAGAACTGGACCGGGCTGCTCTTGCCCCAAAAGGGGGAGCTGTACTGCTCAACTACTTTGCTTATTTGCGTGAGAATGCGCCACCAGCGATGCGCGTACTCAGGGTCATACGAGGCGTGTTGGCGGTCTTGCTCGAAGGGGATGGGGTTCTCAAACTCATCAGGCGTAGTGTTGATGGTAACGTCAATCCCCAGAGAGCGCAACGCGGCCATGAACTCCTCGTAGAAATCGGCTACCGAGCGCGGGATCAGAGGCAAAGCCTTAGTGGTCCCTTCACTGGTGGCGATATAAAGCCTGTGCCCGATAAAGTCAAAATCAACCCCGAAGACCCCGCCCGGATAGGGGATGGTCAGCGTTGTCATCCCACGCGCCGTCAGATGAAACGACACTTCCCACCATTCGTTCAGAAACGAGCAAAGCTCGAGCTTTACTTTGCCCACAATTTGCATCCACATATGAAGAGTATCGCAGGTGTCCTTCCACTCCTCATAAGGCAGGCTGGGCCATGCTTCTACTTCCCGGTTTACATCTAAATCACTCACAATTTACCTCTATCTAAGACCTTGCTACGCTCTTACAGCCTAAGGCCACAGGCGCGCTAGCCCAGGATGCGCTCACTGGGTATCGTTTGGCTTACCTTCTACTACTGTTCCGCTACCGACATTGGGGACGGCCTCTTCCCACTCCCGCAGATCAATCAGGCGGGCGCTTGGGCGTTACATACAGACCTACTGAGCAGGAAAAGTAGACCCTTGTTTCTGTTTTGCTCCTCTCGTGCCTATTCGTTCTGCGAAATCTAGAAGGCGTCACGCGGCTGGGAACCGCCGAAGGTCAATTCGTGAACCAGCAACGTTTCATTATAGTCTTCAGTGGATGCAAGGCACGTGCCACCCGGACCGAAGACGAAGGAGCCTCCCGGAAAGTCCTCGTCAACCGTAGCGCCGGCCTGCGTGGCGACCGCTATAAAGAGCCGGTTGGCGCTTGCGTAAGCAGGTAGGCGC
>JBBSGN010000883.1:0-1524 GCA_038254085.1 Chloroflexia bacterium
CAGAACTCAGGACACGGCCATGAATATCAGCCTGCATTTGGGCCGATTCACGATTGCGAGGCAACCGAAAAATGCCTGTTTATAGCCTTGTGTCCCGAGTTCTGACACTTCCACTTGGGTAGGCTAAAGCGCACAAGCAGATGCTTCTCACGATGCATCCATGCCTTGAGCAGAGCGATACGTCTATTCGTGTGGCACTACAATCGTCGCCAACGTGCTATCGCCCACAACCCACGCCTCAAAGGAAATGTCTCGCTCTGCTTTTAGCCATTCCCATCTCAATGGGAGAGGCGGATCAGCTATCGGCTATCGGCAAGGTAGTGGTCGCCAGACCGATAGCCTGGTCGGCCATGCCGTAGTAAACATCAATGCGCCCATCGGGTTGCATCACAACGCCTGTGGGGAAGACCACATTGCCGACTACGCCGACAGTTTCGTCGTAGCTCTGAGGCGACAGCACGGGCTGAGGGGACTGGTAGAGCACCCGTGCCGGGTTGTCGAGGTCGAGGAGGAGCGCCCCGGCGTGATAGCGGCGGTTCGGGTCGTTGTCGGCAAGTCCCTCCACGCCATGGTAGAAAGTTAGCCAGCCGTGGGGAGTGCGTACAGGCGGAGTGCCTCCCCCTACCTTGAGGCTCTCCCAGGGCAGGGTAGGAGACAATACTAACTGATGGTCCTCCCAAAAGAGGAGGTCGCGGCTCCACGAGAGCCAGATGCTCTGCGGGAGGCCGGTAGAAGGAGGGAACATCGGACGGTGCAACATGCAATAGCGGCCAGCGATGCGCTCAGGGAATAGGATACCATCCTTGTTGGGAACCAGCGCGAGGTCAATGCTCACCATCTTTCCACTGAATTGGCGAAGCCAAGAAGCCGCGATATTGAGCGGGCTGAAAGATACCAACCCTAAGCGCTCCCAGGTGAAGGGGTCATTTGACCGGGCTAGGGCGATGCGTGGGTCCAACTTCCCGTTGACGTTACCGTATGCTGTATAAGCCATATAGTAAGTGCCGTCGAGGGGCGTTATGCGTGGATCTTCTACACCGCCGCCCTCGCCGTTCTGCTGGAGCTCGTATTCCGCTTCCGGTTCAAGGGCGATCCTACCTAGCCGCACTGTCTCAATACTGTTATCCTTAGCTAAGTTGCAGGTCGCTATCAGGATTCGCGAGAAATTGGGGGGCGTCTCGGCAACGGCTCTGTAGAATATATAGGTAACTCCGTTATGCAGCACCGCCGCCGGGTTGAGCACCCCACCGCGCTCATAGGGATTGGAAGGGTCCGGCGCCAATACCATACCTCGACGCTCCAACTGGAATGGTGCTACTGCTTGCTCTTTCGAATGGCTTTCCAAGACTGTCTTTGCTCCTTATCTCTTGAGAACTTGCGAAGCCCTGATCTATGGCACCAAGGCGAAAAGAGTGTTAGCGCCTTGGGCTAACCCCGAGCCAGTAAGATTATTAACGTGAAGGGCTATTGCTTGCGTGAGTTGGCGGTGCGGAAGTGTCAGAACTCGGGACACAAGGCTATAAA
>JBBSGN010000884.1:0-1519 GCA_038254085.1 Chloroflexia bacterium
CATGACTTCGGAGATAAAGCGTTCCATGCCCGCCGGATTGGGATAGTCCATGAAGCGAATCTGGAAGTGCTGGACGCCTGCATCGCGGAACGCCTCCAATTCGCGGGTGACTTCATCGGGATTGCCCGCGACGATGTGAAGATTATCCCAACGGGTCGCCTTTGCCGAGTCCTCCTCAACGCTGATCCAGGTGACCTGGGCGTTGGTTATGGTTGACGGATCGCGTCCTACGGCGGCGCAATGATCTCTCAGCACCTGTACTTTGTGCTTGAACACGTCTACAGGTTCTATGTCGGCGCACCACCAATCGGCGTACTCGGCCACCAGGCGCAACGTCTTCTTCTCGCCACCGCCGCCGATCATCAGGAGGATGTGGCCGTCGGGACGCGGTGACGAATAGGCGTTGTGTATCTCATAATGCTTGCCCTCGTAGGTGGCTGGGCTTTCCTTCCACAACGCGAGGAGTATCTTGATCGCCTCTTCGGTCTGCTCCAGACGCTGGCCGGGTGGTAGGAACTCGTAGCCGTATTCGTGGTGCTCGCCTGGGTTGTTGCCCGCCCCCAGGCCCAGGATGAACTTACTGTCTGTGAGCAGGTACATGTTTGCGGCCAGTTTAGCCAGGTAAGCCGGGTTACGAAAGCCCTGCCCGCACACCATCGTACCATAACGCAGCCCCGTGTGGCGGCCCGCCAGCCACGCCATGTTGGTGAAGCATTCCAGGTGCGCCTTTTCGCCCCAGCCCATGTGGTCCTCTACCCAGACCGTGTCGAACCCGCCCGACCGGGCTAGCTCGATGTGCTTTTCGTTGGCCGCAATCATGTCGCGGGCGAGGCCGATGTCTTTAGGGTCAACGCCTGCCGGTGTGTCGAAGAGAGCAGGCTGCATGATCCAGCCAAAAGAGAGTTTGTCGCTCAAAATACGCCTCCTGAAGAAAATAGGTCGGGCACGACCAGAGCAAGCATAGTGCCAAGCGACATTAATACTCCACGCGCCTAGCGCCTCGCTATGATGTTATGCAACCAGGAGACCTACCCCAAGCGAGACGACGCCAATGGCAAGCGACGCTATGCCTGCGTACAGCAGCACGATGAACCGGTTAGGCTTGGCGAGGCCCCGCCCGGCTGCGGCCAGAAAGAACCCTGCAGGCATGAGCAGCGCCGCCGCCGGGATAGCGTTACGCGCAAGGAAGGCGGGCAGGCCGCTCATGTGGGTGGCGTCGGCGAGTATCTGGCCCACCAGGGCAAGAATTACCAGCACCCCTGCGTGCGCGTGCCCGGCGCGGAAGAACGCCTGCTGAAACGGCGTTGCCGGTTGGTGGCCGCGCACGACGCGCAGCATGAACCACCCGCCGTATTCGATGGCGACAATAGCCAACAGGATAACCCCGGCGGTGCTTCGGGTATCGGGCGATAGTAACAGTGTTGTGTTCATTAAGCTCTCCCTTCATGCCCTTTATGATTCTGATCGGCGCTTGTGCTTCCCTCGGTCTGTGTATCCTCTAAGGACTTAAGCGTAGCCA
>JBBSGN010000885.1:0-1508 GCA_038254085.1 Chloroflexia bacterium
AGCGAGGCGACATCGTGGTGTCCCACTCCACAGACGGCGGCAAGACCTTCTCGCCCCATGTACTCGCCAGCCTGCCCGCCCAGACGAACAGCCAGGGGTCATACCCCGTTGTCGGGCCGGACGGCGCTCTATACGTCCTCTACTATAGCGGCTTCGAGGGAGGCGACGACAAGGAGGAAGGCTCAGGTGCGTCCTCGGTCGACGCCGACTCTGTGAAGCAGGCCCAGGCGGACGCTCTCTACGTCGCAAGGTCCACCGACGGCGGCCAGACCTTCCCGCAGGTGAAAAAGGCGGCTGACGTGGTGCGCCCACCCGGCAACTTACCCGGCAGCAGCTTCCGTCTCTTCGTGTTGCCCACCCTGGCTGTAGACCCACATGACGGCGCACTATACGCCACCTGGAACGACTATCGCGCTGGCAACGCCGATACCATGCTGGTGCGATCCACCGACGGCGGCGTGACATGGAGCGCACCCACGCGCGTGAACGACGACCCAGCCACCCCGGCGCATGACCAGTTCTTTCCCACCGCCCATGTCGGGGGAGACAGTGGGCTAAATCTCCTATGGCTGGACCGCCGCAACGACCCGGCCAACAAGAGGTTCCAGCCCTTCTACACGCGCTCCACCGACGGCGGCAAGACCTTCAGCGCAAACAGCCCGCTTACGGGCATACAGAGCAACCCCGATGTGGGTTTTCAGGGCAGTCTGATAGGCGACTATATCGCCCTCGACACCTCAACCGACGGCAGCCGCGTGTACGCTGTTTGGGTTGATACCCGCAACGGCGACCAGGACATCTACTTCTCCTCCTTTGACAGCAAGACCGGACCTGCGCCCGTTTCGGCACCGAGCGCAGCAACAACGCCGACCCCGGTTGCTGTGCCCTCACCACAACCCCTTACCGGCTTCACAGACGAAGCGTTCGCCAACCTGTGGGCGCACGCCGACCAGCCCGTACTGGAGGGTAAGGCATCGCGAGCCTGGCTGTGGGGGCCGGTCAGCTTCGCGGCAGCCTCCGAGCCATACGCGCAGGGCAGCGGCAACCAGCGCCACGTACAATACTTCGACAAAGCCCGCATGGAGATCAATAATCCCTCCGGCGATCCAAGCAGTCCCTTCTATGTTACCAACGGCCTGCTTGTGGTCGAGCTAATCAGCGGGCGCGTGCAGGTCGGCAACGCGCAGTTCGAGCCGCCCCGACCCCCTTCACAAGTCCCAGTTGCGGGCGACATAGACAGCCCCGATGCGCTTACCTACTCATCGCTTGGGCCGGTGGCCTCGCTCATAGGTGATACCCGCGCCCCCGACCGCACGGGCCAAAGCGTGACAGCCACGCTAAACCGCGCGGGCCAGGTAGGCGAAGACCTATCGCACGCGGGGCAGATAAAGCTGGTCAAGTACGAGCCGAACATCGGGCATAACATTCCCGATGTCTTCTGGGACTTTATGAACTCCAAGGGTTTGGTGTATAACCCCAGGTTCCAGACCTACACGCAGGACGCGCTC
>JBBSGN010000886.1:0-1495 GCA_038254085.1 Chloroflexia bacterium
AGCTATGAAAGGACGGTCGTTACCGTGCCAAAGTCCAAGCGTACTGTGCAAATGCCTCGCTGGCTGGCGATCCTACTGGCCGGCATCGTATTTGCTGGTGTGGTAGGCTCAATCACCTTTTTCGCTACCATCAATGCTCTGGGCGGTAGCGGTGGAAGTTCACCAGCTACTGCCTCCAGTCCGAGCGACCCTCACGGCCCTGGTGTCGCCATCTTCTTCCAGGATCGCGTCGCCTTTGGCGACGAGCTGCTTACAAGGCTAACGGCATCACCGACAACCCGCCACCCGTGGAGGAGGTAACTCGCATTCGCAGCCTGTGCGAGCTGAACATCGCCAAATACAACGGCGAGGCCAAGCGGCTTTCCCATAAGGAACGGGACGAGAACCACCTCTCGAAGCAACTTGACACCAAGAATCCCGACCTCGACTGCAAGCCAGGGTCGGGCCCCCGTCCACCAGACAGCCCTTCGACCACCACGCCCGCGGCACCAGCCGTAGGCCCTCCCGCTCCCTAGCGGGAGCATGCCAGCGGGCAGGGTTCGGACCAACATCCGAGCTCTGCCCCTGGTGCAACACTTTCGTAATTGCACTCTTTATGAGTTCAGCTATGAGGGTATTCTCCCTCATATGCGGCATTTTGCCGAGTACCCCAACATCTGAAGATCCTAGCGAAAGGTAGCCCGTGAAATCGCAACGCAAAAACTCCGATGATGCCAGTTGGATGTTCCCAGTGCTTCTGCTGGCAATCCTCTGGCCGCGGCGCAAGCTGAAGGCCGTATCCTATCATGTCCACGAGCCGGAATACGTTCAGGAGTCTTGCTGCCGGTGTGGCGCTGTAGTGTTCATCATTGCTCTTCTCGCACTTGTGTTAGTACTCATCTCTCCGTTCGTGCTGTTCTTGCACTATGACACCGGTAGCGACGACGGGTTTGGGGCGGCTTACAGTAAATACGAAGACGCCATTCCCAGGGAAAGCCTCAACGCCTGGCTCACGCCCGACCATGTTCTCATCCCTCGCGACCTCCGGGACCTCATCCCACGGTTGGATGCACGCATCACCGAACTGAGCCAGCACCCAGAAGACCCCTCGGCCACAGAGCAAGCCAAATCGCTGCAAGCCGAGTGCCTGGGCAGGGAGGTGCGTACAACCGGCCATTCGGTGTACTACCAGAGCGACCACGAGATGATTTCGGTCGACGCCAGCGATCCACGCTTCGACTGCAGACCCGACTAGGAACTTCGTCGCCGCCACTTGCGGTACAACGCCAGCGGGCAGGGTTCGGACCAACATCCGAGCTCTGCCCCTGGTAGAACACTTTCATAATTGTACTCAACTCGAGTCTAATTATGAGGGTATTCTCCCTCCGCTTCAGCCCGTTCGCTGAGTACCACTCAAAATTGAGAGATTGGAGAAATATGCTCTACCTGCTAGGACGCCTAATCGATCTTGTCATAGTCATTCTGCTCGCGTTTTATATCGTGCGATGGTATGAGA
>JBBSGN010000887.1:0-1492 GCA_038254085.1 Chloroflexia bacterium
CCCCACTTTGGCATAAAACCCGTCCGCAGCTTGTCAGCACCAGCAGCCAAGTGGGGAGAGAACGCCGCTAAACGGGTCATTTTGGCCTCCCTGTGGGGAAACTCATGCGTAATTTGCCCCCTTAAACTAGCACCATTGGTTTCTAACAGTTTCACGCCTTCCTGGCGGAAACGCACCCTGGCTAAGGCATTGCCGATCTCCAGTAATATAGCACGTGTCGTAACCAGCCGCCTTCGCAACGTCTTCATCTGCCGTCTAAGTGAAATAGCTCTAACATGCAATTCGTCGTCAGGTGAGGAGAGAGCAATCAGATACGCCGTATCCAGGAAGACCTCATTTGGCATCCCTGCTCCTGTCCGCCTCATCGTCACCAAGATCGCCGTATAGGTAATGATCAATATTGCTTGCCCAATCAGGTGGTCCGTTGAGGTTCAACGATAAGGCAACATCAAGGACTGAAGGCGGTTCTTGCCCATCGGGCAGCACAGCCTCAATCACAATACGAACGCGAGTATTCGGTTCAAGCTCAATAGGCTCGTCGGGGAGTAGCACTTTGCCGTCGAATGTCGCCTCAATCACATTAGCCATTATCTACCTCCATCGCGTAGTCGCGGGGCAGTAAGTGAAGGGTTGCCTGATTGTGCTATTGATTATAGCACAGGCATAGGATTGGCCTTCGCACGCCATACGTCCCAACGTCGGGTACTTAGCTGCCTGAGCTGTATATTCGCGGCGGTTTTCACGCCACCCCGACCTCCACAGCAGCGGGCTCTACATACCCTCTCCCCACCTCTTCTTCCTCTTCCTCCACAGGGCGTGCGCCCCTGTTTAGCGGCCGGGTGGTGTAGTACTTGGCCTGGGGATGGTGGACCACCAACGCGGCGGTGGACTGCTCAGGGACCAGCACAAAGCCTTCGGTGAGGCTCACGCCTATCTCCTCGGCGAGCAGCACCTGGAGCAACTTTACCTGCTCTTCGGGGTCGGGACAGGCGGGGTAGCCCCATGAGTAGCGGCGGCCCTGCCATTCCGGGAGATCAAGCTCGAGCTTCACCAGCCGGTGGGTCCATTCGGCCAGCGCCTCGGCAAGGGCTACGCTGAGGCCGTAAATATAGTAGCCCTCCGAGTAGTTGCCCTCCTGCTGCATCTTCATAAAGACCTCGCTGGCGCGGTCGCCCATCGTCACAACCTGCAACGGCACCACGTCCACCCGCCCCGATTCGACAGAGGCGAAGTAATCGGCCAGACAAAGACGCTCACGGTCGGGCTGGCGTGGAAACGTGAAGCGGATCTTGGATTTTGGGGCATTTGCGATACCGACGACCGACGACCGACTACCGACTATCGGATCGTACACGAGTAGATCGTTGCCCTCCGATTGGCAGGGGAAGTAGCCGTAGATGACCTTGGGAGTGAGAATATGCTGACCTCGGAGACTGGCTTGCATTTGGCGCAGGCGGGGCATGAAGTCGGTCTCTACGGCGCGCTCGTAGTC
>JBBSGN010000888.1:0-1482 GCA_038254085.1 Chloroflexia bacterium
AGACGGGCACGAAAGTGTAAGCTGCGTAGGCGATGTCCCAGATGCGAGGTCCAGGCCCGGCGGCATCAAAGTCAATTATGCCTGCGGGCATCTCATCACGAAACACAACGTTGTAAGGCGCGAAGTCGTTATGGCAGATAACCTCATGGCGGCGTGTATCAGGATAGATAAACTGCCAGTGGGCCTCCACTGCTCGGTAGCCCACTGTGGCATCATGGTAATCACGCAAGAGCCGGGCCGCCGACACAAGAGCCTCATCAGCCCAGACATAGGGCATAAAGCCGCACTCACCCTCCAGAAAGGTGAGCATCTCCCGGCCCTTGCTGTCTATGCCCAGGAAACGTGGCGCGCCGCCAAAGCCTTGCTGCTCAAGGTGGCGTAGCAGGCCGTGAACGGTGGGACTGTAGGATGAGGTGGTGCGCCGCACGGTGTCGCCCACACGCACCACCTCATTGACGTTGCCACCCTCCAGGGTGATTTCTATATCGGCCAAGTTCTAGCCCCGCATAGGTCAACTACATTCCGACGCCAGAGCACACACCCAACAACGAGCCTCCAAGTCATTTCTAAAACCCTTAGTCGGCGGAGAGCAGGACAGTGTTCCCATCCGGGTCGTTGATAAGCGCAAAGTACATACCTATTGAGGCTATATAAGGCTCACGGTAGCTCTCATAGCCATAGCCGACAAGCTCGTTGTACTTTGCCTCTACAGCGGCCCGACTGTCCAGGTAAAACTCAAGGATTACACGAGCGTTATCAAGTTCTGGCATGCGCCCGCGAGCGTTCACGAAGAATGTCATGTCGCCGCTCATCTTTGCCGCAATATGGGTCTGCCCCTCAGTACCATCAGGGAACCCAACGCCCAGCCTGCGATAGAACTCTGCGCTCTTTTCAGCGTCATCAGCGATCAATCCGACCATATACAGTTGTAACGGCATAACCTTACTCCTTTGAATTCCATTCAGGGTTCAGGCACAGTGGAGATGTATCATATTAGCCGGCTAAGACAGGTACGGGCCATACATCAACACCCCGGCGTTGCAATTGGTACAGTTTTTGCGACAGCCAAGGGGAGGTTGCGACAGACCCAGCCTTCTAAATACCGGCTGACGGCTTCACCTTAGCGAAATGCCTACTCACCCAACTATGTGCCGGTATAGATCCATCGTAAATCAGGACATCTTCATCAGGAGAGGGTGGCTCGAAGTTGTCGAGTACGTAAGCGAAGTTCTCATCGCGAACGTCGCCCCTGCTTGGTTGCACGCGATTTTGCTGCCACCGGGTCACAGCGACTTCCGTCGCAACCTTTACGTAGATTACACCAGATGGCACACCCGCCTCTTCTGCTAAACCACGCAGTACGTTGCGCTGAGACCGCGTAAAACTGGCGGCGTCACAGACTACGGTTTCACCTCTGTGCAGCGCCATCGACGTGCGCCGGTGAAACGCGTCGTAGGTAGATCGGAAGAGCGTCGTGTAGGG
>JBBSGN010000889.1:0-1476 GCA_038254085.1 Chloroflexia bacterium
AAAGGAACGTCAGGGCAAGGGAGGTCACAAAAGCCCATTGCAACGACAAGAAAAAGTAGGCGATGAGGGGTACTATGGAGGCGATTATGTAGGAGACGCCCATGGTCACGCCGCCGCTCACCCGCACTGTATCCTGCACTACATCCAGACCAAGCTCCTTCTCTACCATCGTCTTGGCATATGCAGAAGGGCTATTGCACAGCCGTTGCGCAATCACACGTGCGTCCTCTGGTCTCACTCCTTCACTCTCCAAGATAAGTATCATCTCCTGAAATTCGATCTCAGGGTTGAGTTGCATCTGCTCAAGTTCCGCCTGTACCTCAGCTCGATGCACCTGAGCCTCAGCGCGACCTGAGAGGAATTCACCCGCGCCCATGGAGAGTGCACCAGCGAATGCTTCAGCCAACCCTGCCACGATCACGGCCTTGATGCTGCCAGTGCCCCCTGCCACCCCACTCACCACCCCCAGCGGCACAAGCAACCCGTCCAGCGACCCGAAGACGAACTGTCTAATACGGCTGAGCCTGGCGACGCGCGCCTTTTCGCCCAGAACATGCTCGCGTTGCTCGGCAGTGGCAGACGCAGCAGCAGCGTTATTACCGTTACTACTATTACTTTCCTTTACTGGGGTCGCGGCTGGTTTTCTTGCTTGCTTCATTGTGGTCGTTCGATTTCTATCTGGTATATGAGAATGTTCAAGCTTGGGCATCCGACCTCATCCGGACAATAAACAACGGTTCGGGAAGTGCTAGAGGACCGAGAGGATCGATTGGTAGGCTTCGATTTAATCAAACCAGATCAATAGGGTAAGCGGGCGATGCGCCCCTCCCACTCTTCGGGTGTGCTGGCGCTGAGCAGGATGCATAAGTCCTCGACAACCGGGCCATATGCTGCTGTGCCTCGAACAGCTATGACGCCCGGCATACGCAAGCCCTGCCTAACTCTGGTGTTCGCCAGGGGCACCATTGTCTTTATATCGTGGGTGAGCACAAGCCGCTCCTCTTGAGCTGCCCATTCCAGCACCGCCTCGTCTGACGCTTCGCTCAACCCGACATCAAAAAGCCGTACCACATCCAGGTCCGGCTCGCCGTATTTGCCGTATTCTCTTGTGACTGCGTTGAATAGATCCTGATTGAAGTTCTGGTCGAGGGCCAAGCGCCACACGGCTTACCCTTCCTTCTGCTTGTGCTGCTGTGTCTGCACGCGTCTTGAAAGCACGCGCTCGCGGAAGGGATTCGTCTCCGCGTCCGCGGACCCGCCTGCTCCCTGTGCGCCTCGCTCTTCGAGTTCTCGCCAGACAGCTTCGCTAGAGGCCTCTTGCTGGGCGAGATAGGCATCGACCTCTGCCCGGTGATGCCAGTAGTAGCCAAGCACGGCATAGACGTCACCCAAAGTGATGCCATCGAAGCACGCCGTGATCTCTTCAGGTGTTTTGCCCTGCTGATATACCGCAAGGAGACTCTCCAGCGTGAGCCG
>JBBSGN010000890.1:0-1469 GCA_038254085.1 Chloroflexia bacterium
ACTTGACCGCGCTGTAGGAGTGCTTGTATTGTAGTTGTTGGGTATCAATATATCACCCACGCGCATGCCAGTCAAGTGATTCTTAGCCGAGTTGCTACAAATCGGACGAAGGACGAAAGACGATAAGTTGATTTACGCATAGTCCACCACCCATCGCTCAAAAAGGAGGCATTAATGACAACGAGAACAGACGGTCGCAGCCCCGACATGCTGCGCCCGGTGACAATTACTCCGCACTTCCAATCGTTCCCTGCGGGGTCGGTGTTGATTGAGTGCGGGGGGACGAGGGTTATCTGCGCGGCCAGTATCGAGGCGCGAGTGCCGCCATTCCTGGTGGGCAGCGGCAAGGGGTGGGTGACGGCTGAATACTCCATGCTGCCATCGTCCACGCCCACCCGCTCGCAGCGCGAGACCACCGGGAGCAAGCCGCAAGGCCGCACGCAGGAGATACAACGCCTGATTGGTCGCTCGCTGCGGGCCATCGTGGACCTGCAAGCGCTGGGCGAGCGCACAATCACGCTCGACTGCGACGTGATAGAGGCCGATGGTGGCACGCGCACTGCTTCGATTACGGGTGGGGTAGTGGCGTTGGGCCTGGCCGTTCGCAAGGGCCAACAGGAAGGGCTGGTCCCGAAGGGAGAGAGCCGAATAATCAAGCAACTGTTGGCAGCCGTCAGCGTCGGCATCGTGAACGGCGTGCCGATGCTCGACCTCAACTACGCCGAGGACAGCAAGGCCGACGCCGACTGCAACGTGGTTCAGACCGAAGGAGGCTGGCTCGTAGAGGTCCAGGCCACAGCTGAGCGCAAACCGTTCAGCCGCGACGAGCTGAACACCCTGCTAAACCTGGCGAACAAAGGCATAAACGAGCTAATGCGCCTGCAGAAAGAGGCGCTGGGCGGCTAGGGCAGACATTTGCCTTGCGTACCCTATTGGTTCGTTAAACGAGGCCGATACGTTGGCAGAAAGCTTTACAATGTGGCACTCAAGTATGGTACAATATAGTACATCATACGTTCTCATCAGGAGTGTTATATGAACATCCAAAAATACACAGAAAAAGCACAAGAGGCTGTGCTCGCTGCGAGACAGATGGCCGAGGAGGCTAACAATAATCAGATTGAACCAGCGCATTTGCTGCTGGCCCTTATGGAGCAACCCGAAGGCGTCGTTCCGCAGGTAATAGCGCGCCTGGGTGTGGACGCGGGCAGTCTGGTGCAGGCCGTTCGATCAGACCTGGAAAAGCTGCCGAAAGTATACGGAGCGGGCGGCCAGGTCTACCTGTCGAGCGCGCTCAACGAGGCGACTAGCCGGGCCGAGAAGCTTACCAGCCATATGAAGGACGAATACGTCAGCACCGAGCATCTGCTGTTGGCGCTGGCCGACGAGACCGACAAGAGTCCAGCGGGCAGGCTGCTGCGCGACATGGGCGTGACCGTTGACCGCGTCCTGTCGGTGCTGGCCCAGAT
>JBBSGN010000891.1:0-1464 GCA_038254085.1 Chloroflexia bacterium
TAGTCCGAGCACCAGTAACGACGCCGTGAGTCCAGTGAGCCCACCGTCCGTCACGAAGCCCACTCCCACTGAACTGAGCAGCCCCGCGTAGGCCCCGACGCACACCGAGCAGGTGAACTTGGACAGGACTGCGACACCCACGCTTGGCAGGAGGGACAGGGTTCGGAGCGGACGTTCAAATGTCAACATTGATTCTATTTCTCGCGGGCTTCAGAGTTACTAAGTATTCGCTTGAGTCGTCCAGGGCCTCGATGATGGGGCAGGCTGGCGCCTTACCCCCGCAGGCGCACTCCTCAACCAGCAGCTGCAGTGCTTGCCGCATCCCGCCCAACTGTTTGATCTTCAGTTCGATGTCTTCCAGCTTCGCCGTGGCCAGGGCTCGCACCTCGGCGCTGCGCCGCCGATCGTTCTTGCAAAGGCGAATCAGGTCCGCAATCTCACTGAGGGTGAAGCCCAGCTCCTGCGCACGCTTGATAAACCGAACCATGCGGACGGTGTCCGACTCGTACTCGCGGTAGCCCGAGCCTTGGCGTCGGGGCGAACGGAAGCAGCCCGCGGCGCTCGTAGTAGCGCAGAGTCTGGATATTGACGCCTGCACCCCCCGCGACTTCCCCGATTCGCATGAAATCAAACCCTCTGAATTAGGCTGCGCGCCAATATGGGGCCTGTACCTAGGTATAGAGTCAAGACCGACGGCGTATGACGAACGACTGGACGCTAAGGTATTTCAGTGCTCTAAGCATCATTTCGGGGGCGATCCTGACGTTGGTAAGCGCGAACAGCAGCTGACGAGCACGCATCGTGTAGCGACTTCGCCGCCTGAACACATCCTTGTTCCTCAGTGCTGCACCGTCGTCGGCTGGATGCGATTGTTAAGCAGCAATCTTAATGATACGAGAACTCGCACCTCGTGTAGACGCCGACCTGTGGCTATGGGTTCAACCCAGCTTATTTGATAGTTCTTGCCCTTCGGGTTGCTGGCCAACCAGCACGCTTTCTCGTTCGCATCGGACAACGCAGGTTCAATTGTCTGGCTTCTATACCGGATTGCCTCTGGTCACCTCGTTCAACCCGCTTGACCGAGAGACGCTTTGCACTCAGCAACGACAAGATTATCCCCACGCCGGAATGCCGCATCGATTGGTTCGGCCCTCCAGACCAGGCTACGCATGGTCCGGCTGCAAGCTCCCTCCAGGAGGTAGATCACGCCTTGCACCGGCGCCCCGCTGAGGCAGAGTGCTTTACGATTCATAAAGGCGCCGCTACTTTTGAGTGGCATGTTCCTCCCAGCAAGGAGCTGCATTGAAACGCAAGTCGAAAGTAAGGCCGGCGCTAAAAGACTCTCCCCGACTCCAGGACACGGTGCGGCTCTCGGCGGAAGGCTTGGCGAAGGTCCTGGGAGATCTCGAGGCTCGGGTGATGCGGGCCATCTGGCACCTGGGTCGTCCGGCGCCCGCGCGCGCA
>JBBSGN010000892.1:0-1461 GCA_038254085.1 Chloroflexia bacterium
GACCTCAGGAGAGTGACCTACTATACGAACTTGAACACCTCGGCGCTGAGACTGGGGGAGTACGGTACCGGCGAGCTGGGCTTGGGGGGCCTGCTAAGTTGCCCGCCCAGTGCTGAGGGTGCTGGACGGAAACGTACAGCCGCAAGGCTGCAACGCGCCGTCCTTCGACCCTATGAGCAAGACCACCGAGGCATCAAAGAGCGATACTACCCAATGAGAGGTTTTGGGAGCTTCGCAACAGCCGCCCGATTTTGCCAGGCATTTGACGAGCAGAGAGACTACTTTCGATATCGTAGCAAGCCAAAAGAGAAAGTGCCCTTGACGGAACAACGCCGACTGTTCAGGCAAAGATTTGGCACCCTAAACTATCTGCTGATAACAGCCTAACAGCATGCAATTGCTGCGGCTCAACTATAGGTAGAACGCTCAAAGCGCGAGAGAGGGGATTGTATGCTCTGAGTTCTGACACTACCCTTCACCAACGCCCTGATAGAGGTAATGGCAAAGGGGCACACTCTTTTCGATGTGGGGCCGAACCTGGCTGCGATGCTGGCCTGGGGCGTAGGCGCAATCCTGGTGGCCGCCCGTACCTTCAAGGGGGAATAAGAAGAACCCTTCCTTTTACAACTCTTCTAGCCCGCACTCCGGGCACCGTGATTCCAAGAAATCCAGCGATCCAAGAATGCCAGCTGCTGTGGGAAGAGGTGGCCCATCGCTGGCCCGGCTGGAGAGGTACAACTCGCCTAGTGGCCCAGCGACGTAAACAGCCTCGGATGCCGATCTGCCGTCGAGGGTCATGGCACCGTAAATCCGGTGGACCTGCCCATCTTCGTCGGCCAGCACAGGGAAAGGGAGATCGCCACGCCACTTGATTTGCGCTGCCTCGTCGGATGTTCCCCGCACCACTACAAGTACCTCGGCGCATTCATTGACGATTGTGGTGTAATGCCCACTGAGGTCCGACAAAAGGCTTGACAGATTCTCGCGGCGGTAGTCGCCCAGGAATAGAAGAATAAGGCTCAGGCGGTTGTGGTCCTGGTCGTGATCGTGGTAGTCCGAGGTCCAAACAGGCTGCCCTTCGGTAGAGGGCAGCTTGAAATCAGGCATAAACTTCTCGGCTACAGGCCAGGCTTGGACGGTTTTGATTGTGTTGAGGGCATACATCGTCTAACTTTCTCCCTTTCCGCAGGACTGCTGTGCTCTCTTGAGCCTTTAGAGCCCTCAGCGTTGTAAGAGTATAGCCTTTTAGGCGCGTAATCGCCCGCGACCTGAAAGGCTAAAAACTCAGGCGTTAGATATGGTGAGCCAACGCTAATTCTTCTGAATGCACTCTTACCCCTCCACTCAACATCTCCTTGCTCGCCTCTTCCTTGGCCCTCACGAGCAACACAGGCTTGTGGGCTGCATGCACTACCCTCATAGCGACGCTTCCCAGCCAGAGGCGCTGAAGACCTGTCCGGC
>JBBSGN010000893.1:0-1456 GCA_038254085.1 Chloroflexia bacterium
AAATACACGATCCAACCGGACCGTCTCTAATTCTAATTGACGTCCCGGGAAGTGTCAGAACTCAGGACACGACCGTGAAAATCGGCCCGAATGTGAGCAGATTCACGCTTGCAAGGCAGGTGCGAAATGCCTGTTTAGGGCCTAGTGTCCTGAGTTCTGACACTTCCCCATGAACCTGCACCGGCTGTACGACTGGCTCACGGAAGCACCCAGATCGGTAACACGTGTATCGGCGTTTGCCAGCTTGGCACCTGATCCGTCCCTGATCCGGACCTGCTGGCGCGCTGCTTGATTTCGCCAACAGTATCAACTTTCGTTATACCGCCTCTATAATTGTGGGTGTGTGGCATGAGATGGGCGTCCAACGATTTCCGTGAAATGACACCATAGATGAAGCGACTATCTGACCTCGGCATCGTTATATTTGTTGCACAACCAGGTATGCACAATGGTCTCCAAGAGGCCACTAGTGTTGCTTATCCGATTGAAGCAACTTATTGCTACCATAGAACGAGACGTTGGATCATACAACAAGGAGAGGCCCCATGTATATCTCATATCGTATAAGTTCGCTGAAACCCGTATACTCTGTCTTCGCTGCCTCGGCGCTGGTTGCGCTAATGGCGACCTGGGTACTCACCTCGTCGCTGGGAGGGCCGCGCTCACCGGGTTCATCTGGCCTAGGATTGATGTCCGTGAAAGGAAAAGCGCTCGTGTTCGAACCGAATGTGGGCCAGAGCGCACTCGACCAACGCTTCATGGTCCATACGCAGGTAGGCGCGCTCGCATTTGCCCCTACGGAGGTCGGGCTAACCCTTAGAGCGCCCAGAACCAGTACAACGCTATTGCTACCGCACACAGCGGATTTGCCGCCCGGCGGCCCTATCGAGCAATTCCATTGGAGGTTCATCGGCGCCAATCCAGGCGTCTCACTGGTCCCCGGTGCGCAGTCCCCGGGCGTGGTCAATTACTTGCGGGGCGCAGACCGCTCGCAGTGGAAGACAGGCGTGCCTGTCTACGCAGATATTACCTACAGCGACCTGTATACGGGGATTGACCTCGCTTACACCGGGGCTGGCGGGATTCTTAAAGGAACCTACCACATTGCGGCAGGCGCCGACCCCAGGCGCATCCGGTGGCGCTACCAGGAGGCTGGCCCGCTCTCGGTTGATGCGACGGGCGACTTGCAAATACGCCTGGTTGGTGCAAGTGCAGGTAAAGGCACAGTAGTAATAGAGCAAGCGCCCGTCGCCTGGCAGGAGATGGCGGGTAGGCGCATACCCGTGTTGGTACGCTACGACCTTCAATCGGATGATACCGTTGGGTTTGAAGTGGGTCCGTACGATCGGGCCTATGCGCTGGTGATAGACCCCGCTACCGTCGTATTCTCTAGCTTCCTCGGCGGCTCTGCCGACGACCAGGGTTTCGGCGTTGCGGTAGACGGAGCGGGCAACAG
>JBBSGN010000894.1:0-1454 GCA_038254085.1 Chloroflexia bacterium
GCCTTCAGACATAACAAAAACTTCGCCTCTGTAAAGCCCCTCCTCGCGAGCTTGGTCCTTATTATCTATCTCGATCTGGAACCGACCAAAGATCGCCTTGAATATGTCTTCAGTCGTGATGTGAGCGACGTAGGTCACAACGGCACCGGCGACCTTGAATTACGTATCTCCAGCAAAGAATATTTAGAGCAGGCTATGCCTCTAATTGAGCAGAGCTATCAGGCTAACTAATGGGTCGCTTGTCACGGAAATTGCCATAATCTTCGACGTGTCATCTGCTACTGCAAAAACCCGGTGCTCTCAGAGTGCTATTTGCAGGAAAGTAGGCACGCGATCACGGCGGGCTGTATTGCAACAACCTGGGCGCTTATGAACAGAGGCGCGTTGATGCGGTCTGGATAGATAGTCTAGTGCAGGGTCAAGACAGAGACTTTGGGAGAGAAAGTTGATAAAATAGTGGTATGAAACCACCAATGTACGTACACATGCTCACCCAAGATGAATGTAATACCCTCGTTGAGGCCCTTCGCTCCAAAGATGCTTTTACTCTACGCCGTGCTCAGGTGTTGCTCGCCTCTGCTAACCGTCAGAAGGCCAGCCAAATTGCTGCTACATACGGCTGCTCTGACCAGGCGGTGCGTAATATTATCCGCGATTATGAAGCTCGCGCACAAGAGGCACTCAAGCCACTGTCCAAAGCTCGTAAAGACCAGCAGCCGATCTTTGACCAGGCCAAACTGGAGGCATTACGCGCCTTGCTGCATCGCAGCCCACGCGATTTCAACAAGGAAACAGGATTGTGGAGCCTGCAACTAGCAGCCACGGTTGCTCATGAGCAGCACCTCACACCCTATGTAGTCAGCATAGAAACAATACGCAATGCTCTAAAGAGGCTGAACGTCGGCTGGCAGCGGGCTAAACACTGGATTACCAGCCCTGACCCTGATTATGAGCATAAAAAAAACGATTGCAGCGTCTGATAGAGTTAGCTATTCAGAGGGGGTGGGTTGTAGGTTATCAGGATGAAACGTGGTGGAGCCGACTAAAGCAGCCGAACTTGCATAGCTGGGTGGAAGAAGGGCAAGAGATGCGCTTGCTAGAAAAGGAGCGAGACAAAAGTGAGGCAGATGCAGTAGCACTTTGTTGTTATGGCATGTTACGGGCAGATAACGAGAAGATGATGTTGCGCTTTGTAGAGGGCAGGCCGGTAAGCGGAGTAACAGTGGACTATATAGAATGGGCGTGCGGGTGTTTAGCTGAGGAAGGGAAGAGAGTGCTGTTGATGATCTGGGATAACGCGAGTTGGCACCGGAGCATAGAGGTTCGTAAATGGCTACGCACGCATAACAATGCAGCACGCCTAGCCCAACAGCAAGGGAAGGCAGCGGTAAGGATCATGCCCTTCTATTTGCCGGTAAAGAGTCCCTGGCTCAACCCGATAGAGCCGCAGTGGA
>JBBSGN010000895.1:0-1447 GCA_038254085.1 Chloroflexia bacterium
ACCAGATCGCGCAACGAGATTACACCCAGCAACGTCTCATCGGCGTCGGTTACATAAAGATAGTAGATAGTTTCCGCGTCGGGCGACAGTTCTCGCAGGCGTTGGATCGTCTGCTCGGCGGTCAACTCGGAGGGGATGGCTATGTACTCGGTGGTCATTATGCCCCCCGCGCTCTCTTCCGGGTATGCTAGCAGTTCGCGCACATCCTCAGCGTCCTCCTGGTCCATACGGCTGAGAAGGTCGGCGGCGCGGGCGGCAGACATGTCGCCCAGCACGTCGGCAGCCTCGTCGGGCGGCATGGCCTCCAGGATATCGGCGGCAAGCTCAGGCTCCAGGCTCTCAAGCGCGGAAGCCTGGCGCTCAGGCTCTATCTCCTGGAGTGTATCTGCCGCAAACTCGGTATCAAGGGTGGAGAGGACGTAATCGCCCGCCGCTCTGTCCAACTGCTCCACGATGTCGGCTAAGTCGGCGGGGTGCATCTGGGCAAGGTCGTTGCGGGCGACTTTGAGCGGCACGCCCGCAGGCCCAATCGCGGTGGGGTCCACCTGGTCCCAGGGGATAGAGCCGCCGGGCGTGCGCGTACCCATCACCTTTAACATTCGGTTAATGGGGCGCTCGATCTTCATGCGCCGGGCCAGCCCGCTCGGTGTGGCGTCCACGGCCACCAGGCGGTACTTGCCCGCCGTGTACGCGAATTGCAGGTCGTTCACGCGCACCACACGCTTGCCGTTGATGTCTATTATCTGCTTGTCCAGCACCTGCTTGGCAAGTCCGATCTCGTCCCCTTGCGGCTCGTACAGGGTGAGGTCGCGTAGCTTGTCGCTGAGGACTATCCCCTTGCTGTCCATCCTCACCAGGTCGAGTGCTGATATAAGATATTCTTGCCCGCCGCGCAGCAAGCCGAGGGCCGCCACCGAGGGGAATCCTTCGCCTGGGTCCACATACACGTCCACGCACTTGCCCACGGCCTCGTCGCGGCTGTCGTATATGGTGCGGTTGAGAAGTTCGCTCAGAAAGGGCATTTCGGGTGTCAGACCTTTGGGCTAGGATTATAGGTTTGACTCTTTTTCTGGGCATCCTCCTGCGTCTTTTCCAGCGCGCCGAGCGAACCCATGGCGGCCCACAGCAGTTCGTCCACGTTCATATTGCCACTGCGCATGAGCTGGGCCAGCAGGCGGGGCACGAGCTCGCGCACGGTAGCCTGGCGCTCTTCAGGCGAGAGGCCGTCCAGGAAGTGATCTACCACGCTCTGCATCAGCGCCTGGCGGTCCGGGGCGCTCATCTCTGTCAACATCCGCTCGACAACGGAGAGTATAAGGGCGTTCCGCTCTTCCGGCGTCATGTTGTTCAGGGTTCGTTCGATAACGTCTTCAATAATCTTCAAGCGTGCGACCTCCTGTATGGGCAATCAGGTGATTATACCATTGTAAGCTATCAGCTATCAGTC
>JBBSGN010000896.1:0-1437 GCA_038254085.1 Chloroflexia bacterium
CTGTGGAGTTGCGAAGCTCTTGCGTAGAGTAGACATACTGAGCGTGCGGGTGCATGACTGCGACGAGGACGGCGCGGTCATGGCCATTGAGGGCTTCCTGAAGGAGCGGCCTGCGCGGCTGCACCAGGTATGCACCATCAACCCTGAGTTCGTAATGGAGGCCCGGCGCAACCGCCCTTTCCGCGAATTGCTCAACGCCGCCGATTTGGCGACACCCGACGGCGTGGGGATAGTGCTGGCAGCGCGGCTGCTCGGCACGCCCACCGTGGGTCGGGCGACTGGGGTAGCCCTCGTCGAGCGGATGGCGCAACTGTCCGCGCAGGAGGGTTGTTCTATCTTCCTGCTGGGGGCCGGGCCGAAGGTGGCCGAAGAAGCGGCAAACGCGCTGGCGAAAGCTTATCCGGGGGTGTGTATAGCAGGCGTCTACGCAGGCTCGCCCCAGGATGCGGACTTCGCCGAGATACAGGCAAGGCTGGCGGCCTCGCAGCCCGATATATTGCTGGTGGCTTATGGAGCGCCCAGGCAAGACCTGTGGATAAGGGCGCACCGAGACGCCTTGCCAGATTCGGTCAAAGTGGCGATGGGCGTGGGCGGAGTGTTTGACTATTTGTCGGGCCGGGTGCCTCTCGCCCCATCTATGTTGCGACGCGCTGGGTTGGAATGGCTGTATCGGCTGGCGAAGCAGCCCTGGCGGTGGAGACGTATACTGCGAGTGTTTGCCTTTGGTGCGATTGTCATATGGAAGGCTGCCCGCCGCAAGACAAACAAGCGGCCCATATGGTAACATTGATAGCATAGAGAGAGAACTATGGCTAACACCGACCTTGAAACGCCCGATACCGACGCGCCCATGTACTGCGCCAACCACCCCAACGTGGAGACCTACCTGCGTTGTGGGCGGTGCGACAAGCCGATATGCGCGCGATGCCGTGTGCATACGCCTGTGGGCTATCGCTGCTTCGACTGCGCCAACTTGCAATCGCTACCCACCTATGCGATCAGTACGGATTACTATCTAAAGGCGGCTGCGGCGGGCTTCGTAATTGCGGCGGCTGCGGGCACGCTCATGGGTCTCTTCCCGGCGTTCGAGTTCTGGGCGGCCCTCCTCATGGGCATCGGCGTGCCGGAGGGAGTAGCCATCGCTGCCAATCAGAAGCGCGGCCAGGGCTTGCAGATGGTGGCGATTGCCGCCATAGCCTTCGGCTTCATCCTCAGCCGTGTGGTGATGCAGGCGCTCCCCTTCCTCATCACGCTTGGGGGCATCAACGTGCCTTTACCCACCGGCGTCAACCTGCCCTACCACATAACCCAATACACTATCCTCTGGTTCGCCATGGCCGTCTTCCTGGCCTACCAGCGCCTCAAGTAATGCTACCGACCGCAGAGGCGCAGAGTACGCGGAGTAACGCAGAGATTCTATTGTTTTTCTCTGCGTTA
>JBBSGN010000897.1:0-1436 GCA_038254085.1 Chloroflexia bacterium
CGCCCCAAAGTTGAGTAAAGCAATCATACAACTGGTTCTTGCACCCTTTTTGGGTGTGTTCATTTCGCACAGCATATTTAGCTGCCATTATCTCCATTGAGAACCAATGAGCCAGTAGTTTGTCTATGGGGTCTTGACACGATTCCTTTTCGATACCAACTTAGCGCACGGCTAAAAGGTGCGTGCTGTGCGCCGTACAATCTCCCCTTCTCAAAGGCATCCTCCCATTCGTGCTTTTCGACAACTCGCTTCGCATATGCATCCTCACTACGGCGCTGAGGCGGTAACAGGCTTAAATATAGCGGTAGATTAAATTGCAAGCACAGTACGTCCAGCATTTGGCCCACGAAGTACACCGCAGCATCGTTAGCTTCTTCTTGGGTGTTGGCACGCGCAACAAGCTCTACTCGCACACCTGGACAGGAACTTTCCTTCACAAGTCTGACTGTGGTCCAGAAAGGATTGACGTGTCCTTTCTCAACGTATAGCTTCAACTGCTCCTTGATGGTTATAGGTCCGGAAATGAACAGAGTAACTTCCCATTCTATGTAGTTTGGCATAGATTTCTCCTATTATAAGTTTGTCCTATCTCGAAAAAGAACTCAGCCGCAAACCCACCCGAACGCTAACTGCTCTTTATGCTCCTCGTACTACGTTATATACCCGCACCTCGTATCGCCAAGCATGGCCTTCCGGCTGGCGTTCTCCTTATTCTTGGCTGCTCCCAATAGCACTCCCCACCCCACCTCCGCCGCCTGCTCCAGCACCTCGCGCTCCTTCGGCCTGTAATCCACCCCGTTGCGGCGCGGGCGTAGTTGTAGGAGGCCGATGCGCTCACTGTTGCTAGTCAAGGGCACGTTCAGGCTGGCGTTGGTCTCACGACGAGCACCCTAGTTTCACCTTTCACCCTCGCTCGCTCAAATACACCACCAAGTCTGTCTGCGGCACCTTCGCCCCCATCTGCCCCAGCATGGTGCCTATCTGGGCGCGATGCTCGGTCTGGTGGTTGGTCACTTGCAGGAGCATGTGCCACACTCTGCGGGTGCGCTGCTTGCCGTCCGGGCCTGTGTAGGTCACTTCCTGCGCCAGATCGCTCGCGGTTAGCGACTGAAGGAAGCGCATCGCGTCGGCGTGGACGCCGTTCCACCAGCCTATCAGCACCCGCAGGTCGGCGAAATCGCCCCCCGTGGGCATCTTCTCAGGCGACTCGCCTATGCAGCGTTGCACCCACATCCACTCGGATACCGCCATGTGCGCCAGCGTGTCGTGGATCGAGCCGTACACGCCCTTGCCTTCGGCCTCTCGCAGTTGGCTCTCTTCCAACCCCTCGATTACCCCCAGCAGGCGGCCTCGCGCCCAGATCGAATAGTCGAACAGGGTCGTTATCTGCTCCAGGGCCAGACCGCCGGAGGACGCCACATACGTTGCGCGCTCTC
>JBBSGN010000898.1:0-1423 GCA_038254085.1 Chloroflexia bacterium
GACAGACTTGATGATTCGATATGTCCAGACTGGCATCTTCGAGGCTTGTATCACACACAACCGCTACACCCTGATCAACCGTACCGCCGAACCTCTCCTCAATAGGGCCGCCGAGCTTTCGGTGCCCATCCTCAATGCCGCTCCCTACGGCAGCGGCATCCTTGCTAAAGGCCCGGACGTCTACGCCCGCTACGCCTACCAGGATGCCCCCCAAGAACTGATTGAGACGGTGCGTGCAATGTCTGAGGTCTGCGCAGAGTACGGTATCTCCCTGGCCGCTGCCGCCCTGCAATTCTCCATGAAGGACCCTCGCGTGGTCTCGACCATAGTCGGTCTGAGCCGTCCGGAGCGGGTCCAGCAAACCATAGACCTGGCGACCCAACCCGTACCGGACGAGCTGTGGCCCCACCTCGAAGCTCTTGTCCCTGAGGAACAGCGCGACCCCGAAGAGTCGCGGAGGTAAATATACCGACCAACAGACGTGCAGACTGATCTTCTGCTCCGAAGGCGAGGAAGTCGAACTGGGCAGTCGTGTCCTCTCAAGGCGCACTTTCGTTCTTGAGGTTTGAGAGTCTCCAAATTCATCGCCACTGCTAGTAGTACACCACAGTAGTTATAGACCTAGCGCGGGAAGGCGCGGTTGCGGGCGTGCTGGTGGTCGCGGGAATTATGCTCGTCTGCCAGCTCGCGTTTGCGGGCTCGCCGCCAGCGGTGGCGACAATCCTGCTCGCTGGCTCAGGCTCTTTAGAGTTGTCGGCGGAGGTCTTGGGCGTAACCGCTGCGCTCGCCGGGTTGCTTGGCTTTCGTGGCCTGGCGCTGGTGCTCTCCGGGACAGTGACCGTCCCAACCTCCGGTGTTCCGCAGTTTGTCTGATTCGGCCAGGGTGACATTCTCGGTCTCGGTGTGGCGGGCATAATAATGTTCGTCGCCTTCACGGTCGGTGCGCTGGTGTTCAAGCGTACCCGCTACGAGGAAGCGGACTTCGCTATCGGCGGAAGCGAGGAGGCGGCGCGGCTCTTGGAGATGAAGGTCGATCGGGTGAAGATCACCGCCTACACGGTAAGCGGCGCTCTCGCTGACTTCGCTGGCGCTTTACAATACCTAGCAAAATATGCGGGCGATCAACGCTATCAACTTCGACGAGATCTACATAAGATCAGTCCAGAGCAGCTCCAGGGCTTCCACACCGGGTAGCAGCTCTCTGGCATGGGCGGCGCGACGGACCGTACCTTTACGAGAAGTACTTGCGCCGCAAGACCGCGCACCTTCACTACGAGGACTTCGACACTCCGGCGGAGATCTGTCCTTAGAAACTGTCTGAAAAGCCTCATGAATGGGCCAACCGCCTCACCATCAGGCGCGTCATCGCCACATACATGAACGTCTCTCCGGTCTCGGGAACCCTCTCGTAATCCTTGCTCAA
>JBBSGN010000899.1:0-1422 GCA_038254085.1 Chloroflexia bacterium
AGGGAGCAAGTGGGGTTTGCTAACCGTTAGAGCGTGGCTCTTTACAGAGGTGCTCGCCGTTGCTATGAGCCGCTTACCCCAGCGAACAGTGGAGATAGGTAAGGTTTCTAAAAAATGAAGGTAACAATCGAAGATAATGCGTTGTACATAGGCGACTGGTTTTCAGTGAGCTTCGAACGCACCCTGCGAATACCGGACGATGGCAAGCAGTATCCACTGCCGCCCGGCCTGGGCAGGTTCCCCGTGTGCCGTGTTGAGGATTATGCGGAGCAGGTGCCTTCGCGGTGGCGCGAACTTGGGGGCTTTTTCATCCCTATGTACCAGCGAGAGGCTCTGTGGTTGGGCTTCGATGGGGCATCCTGGAAGCCCAACGCCGTGCAGGTAGGGATCGGCAGGATCAATGCCGTATCGGGCACACCCTGGGTAGAAGGATTATCTTCCAGTCCCCAAAACTACGTGGTGTGCCCCGACCAACCCTGGCTCGATGGCATCAACGCGGGCGACGGCTTCATCCGGCAATTTGTGGCCATGCCCCTCGGGAAGGGGTACACAGTCGAGGCGCAATTGACTGGTAATGAGAGGTTCGGAGGTATACAGATCTGGGTGTACGAGCCGAAAAAGGGCCGCTTCCCGGACGAGAGGCCGAAA
The DNA here is from genome assembly GCA_038254085.1 of Chloroflexia bacterium. Taxonomy (GTDB): domain Bacteria; phylum Chloroflexota; class Chloroflexia; order QHBQ01; family JADMIH01; genus JADMIH01. Next base: position 649 of record JBBSGN010000899.1, read on the forward strand.
GAAGAGTATGGCCTCAGCGCCGATTCGCTCATGCTACCTACGGCCGCCCTGCCGGAGATGGTTATGGGCCTGGGGGCTGGCGGAAAGATAGAGCAGAAAGTCTATCCGGACACTTACGGCATTGACGCGTGGGACCAGCAGAACTCCGAAACTGTCTTTGTGCATATCGTCAACAGCGAACAGTACCGGGAGCTGACAGGCCAACAAGCACCCCCTCCGCCTATCGATGCCAGCACGTACACCGAGTACGGTTTCCCCTGGTTTGAGCTTTACGATGAAGATAAAGGAGACGTAGCTTCCAGCAAACAGCTTGCTCAAGTGAAGAGCGTGCATGACATTGACGCTGGGCGCGCCGGAGGGAGCGTCAGCGAGAGGAACGAAGAGTCCTTAGTGATTGATCCAGAGAAAATCGAGAAGATCACGCTTGACCCACACGGCCGCCCCCGCCAGGGCGGTTCACGGCAAGAGGAGCAATAGCCTGAGGGTCGCCTCAGAGAGGAGTTTCAGAGATGCAGGCCAATCGAACGGATATCACAACCGAGCAGATGGAAGCTTTTATGGAAGTCGCATCTCAAGCCGCCCACTGTGTTTTGCGCAAATACATGAAGAGGAAGATACAAAGCTTCGACGTTGAGGGAGAGCTTGTCGCCTATTCCTCGCCCGACTCGACCTACGTGGTTACCAAGCGCTTTTTTGATGGTGCGAAGCGCTCAATACTTGTCGGTATTTACGACTTCAACGCTCCGTACATGGAGCAACTGCTATTGGATGCTC
>JBBSGN010000900.1:0-1410 GCA_038254085.1 Chloroflexia bacterium
GAATCCCTCCGGGCGCGCCACTTTACTTAGCTATTTACGCACGAAATACTACGCCAGACAGCATTTCTGGCGTAGTATTGTAGCAATTACAGGTCAGGTGTAGCAACAGGTGTAGCAACGGCGTAAAAGTGCCTCTCCAGAGCAGATGCAATGTCCCATCTTTACGATGCCGGGCGTGATGTTACTGGCTATCGCGAGATCGTCTGCTTCGTTCTGGATGTACCGAACATCCAGGACGAAGCAGTGGACTAACTCATCTGCAGAATGGGCTGTGATTTCCCGATAAGTTGTACGTCGATATCCCTCTCTATATTTCCTTACGAGTTTGAGGAGCAAGAATGGCCGTTGGAAACGCACAAACCACATCCACCTCACAGCCGGACCTGGAACTTCGCAAATGGCAGGAGCCCTCGCCTCACACCTGGGGTACCTGTAGTGTGCAAAAATGCATCCAGCGTTCATTGGCCCGTTCGTTGGCCCTTGTGTAGCTACCCCAATCCGGCTTATGCTTAGCTCCATGTACACCTTTATTCATATGCTCCTGCACCTTGTCAGATTGCTCCTGGAGTTACTCTCCACCGGGCGTTTGTCCGATCGTCAGAAAGACATTGAAATCATACTCCTACGTCAGCAACTTTGTATTCTACAACGTAAACTCCCTCGCTCACCTCGTATCTCTGTGTGGGAGAAATCTATTCTCGCCATTTTGGCTGTTCGATTTAGAGGACTGACCAAAGGTGCAGGCGACAGATTGGAGGAGGTCATGCTGCTGTTCAAGCCCGACACTGTGCTCCGGTGGCATAGGGAACTGGTGCGCCGTAAGTGGACCTTTCGACGAGAGAAACCAAGTGGCAGATCACCTGTTGCAGCAGAGTTGGAAGAGCTGATAGTACTACTGGCAACGGAGAATCCCCGATGGGGTTACAGCAAGATACAGGGAGAACTGCTCAAGTTGGGATACAGTGTCAGCCGATCCAGTGTAAGAAACGTGCTCAAACGAAGGCAGATCCCTCCCTCTCCCCAGCGTAAGAAGAGGGGCACCACTTGGCGCTCCTTCCTTGGTCATTACGCAAGCCAGATGATTGCCTGCGACTTCTTCACCGTTGAGACCATGCGCTTGCAGACCCTCTACGTGCTTTTCTTTATCGAGCTCGGCACCCGCAGAGTGCATTTCGCCGGTTGCACTCCCCGCCCCATGTCAGAATGGGTTACGCAACAGGCGCGTCAGCTAACTTGGACCCTACAAGACAAGGAAGAGCAAGAGGAGCGACAGCCTGTCCGATTCCTGATACACGACCGAGACGAGATACCAAATTCACCTCTTCGTTCGACACAGTGTTCGCCTCGGAAGGCATCGAGAAGGTGCTCACTCCCTATAGGTGCCCCAAAGCGAACGCGTTTGCCGAAAGA
>JBBSGN010000901.1:0-1409 GCA_038254085.1 Chloroflexia bacterium
GACACTCGTACAGAAGTACCCTCTCCTGGCCCGCTCGATATTTCTAGATCGCCTTTTACAGCCAGTGCTAGCTCATACAGCGTCGCCAGCCCGAAGTGGCCTGTCTCCACGGCCCGGCGCTGAACTGGCTCGACGTCGAACCCTTGCCCGTCGTCGCGGATCTCAAGCGTGATTGTGTCGCCGCTCTCCTTGAGGCGCAGCCAGGCATGCCGGGCGCCGCTGTGGTAGCGAACGTTATTGAGGGCCTCTTGCGCTATCCGATAGAGCACCCTGGCCACCTCCTTACTCAAGCATACTTGGTCCGGTAGGCTAGTATCAATCTGAATGTTGCCTTCAACTGCCTGCCGCTTTGCCAGGCGATCAATGGTAGTGGGTAACCCGTGAAGCTCCAAATCGGACGGGTGCAGGTCAAGGGATAACTCTCTAAGCTTTGTCGTGGCCGTGTCTATTATCTTGATAAGCTGGTCAGGGTCCATTTCGTTGTACACGCCGTACCGTAGGGCCACCAGGTCCTGCACAGCCCCCTCGTGCAAAGTGTGGGCGAGTTGCTGCCTCTCTTCGTCCTTGGCGGTAACAAGACGGGACAGGAGTTCTACGCGCTTCTGTTGCTCCACCTCCAGTGCCCGGTGAAGCTCTCCCTGCTTGCGGAGAGTGACTGCGATCTTTACTATATAGAACTCGACGGCCGTTACGATGAGCAGCAGGATGATAAAGGCGCTGAGGTTTTCGTGCTTCACAATGTCAACGCTTATGTCGGTTGGCTGCGGCCACCAGCCCCACGCATCTGCGAAGTACAGGAAGATATAGTTGGCAACGATCCAGAGCGTAACCATGAGCAGACCGTCGCGCCTGACGGTGAAGCCAATCAGGAGCAGCGGGGTAATAGCCAAAAGCGTGTGAGGGTTGATGTTGAGGCCGTACATGAACGCACTGGCGACCATGCCCGACGTAACGGCTAGCATACTTGAAACGAGCATGCAGCCGCGATAGCGTGTCTTGGCAAAATAGACCACCAGGCCAGTGCCGATGGCGCCGACAATCACGAGCGCAGTCTGTGAGTAGAAGAGCTCGCGCGTCTTGGCCTCGGAGAACGAGTGGCGGAAGAAGTCGCTAAAGAAGAAGTTGTTGATGTAGCCCAGCACCCAGATCGCATAGCAAAGGACAGCCACGAACCGCAGCAGATCGGGGCTGTAGAGCAGAACCCCTTTCGGTGCCTTTGCTTGTTCATCTGGATTTGCTAGCCGCTCGAAAAAGCGTGTCACACGCCTGGCATACAACATAGGGCGACTACCTTCTGCGACGTTCCGCTGCCCGCCATGACTTGTTTACGGCTCGTCTGGTATGATTATAGTATGCAGCAAGAAACGTCCAAGCTCTATTCTACCAGAGGTGATATGGATTATCGCAAA
>JBBSGN010000902.1:0-1338 GCA_038254085.1 Chloroflexia bacterium
TAGCTTGCGCACGATCTGCTCTGGGGTGTGTCTCTTGTTCATTGAGAATCCTCCTTTTGCCCATCTCGGGCCTTCGGACTCTCATAGTAGCCGGATCAGTTTCCGGGGAGCAGGTCACATCCATACGATGACCTTCCGAAAGGTAGACAGGTAGCGGCACAAGCTCGCAAGCCATATCGGCAAGGTGAGCTGTTACATCGTCACGAGTTGCTCGACCAGAAACCTCAGAGAGAAGCCTCAGAGAGAAGCCTCGCTTATCTTTACCCCGTAGTTCAACTACACTCCAAACCTGGTCTTCCTTACGCGTCCAGTTCCGTCAGCAGTTCCCTGAGGTCGAGTCGCTGCGTCACCATCGCCAGGCCCCCGTCTCTATCGTGGGGCCACTCTTCGCGCGGGCGGTCGCAGTATAGCTCGACTCCGTTGTCGTCAGGATCGCGGAGATAGAGGGCTTCGGAGACGCCGTGATCTGAGGCGCCGTCGAGGGGGTACTCCGCATCCAGAAGCGCTTTTAGCGCCTTCGCCAGCTCCCGGCGTTCGGGGTAGAGGATGGCGAGGTGAAAGAGGCCAGCGGCCTTGCGCGGCGCGGGCGGTACGTTGCGCCCGGCCCAGGTATTGAGGCCGATGTGGTGGTGGTAGCCGCCCGCCGAGAGAAAGACGGCGTCCTCGCCGTACCGTTGGGTGACTTCGAAGCCCAGCAGGTCGCGGTAAAAGCCTAGAGAGCGGTCTATGTTCGCTACCTTGAGGTGAACGTGCCCGATTCGTGTCGCGGGGTGAAGATGAGGAATGGTCATATTCTCTCCTTATTAAGGTTGCCTCATTGATGATGCTTAGTAATTACAACTTGATTCCCGCTTTTGCAGACCTTGCTTTAAGGTAGTTTACAAACGCCGAGCAGGACACCAGCATAAATTTCGCATCCTCAAACTGTAAGTTGGACTCTTTTAGTAGAGCATGGCGTATTCCATCTTCATCGCTGGTGTAACCGTACAATTTGTCGAACGCACCCTTCAGTGCAGAGTGCATATCTACTGCGCCTCCCCTATCTATTTCCTTTAACGCTTGCCCTAACGTGGCGCTCGAACTACCTCCAACTAGATTGCAGATGGCCTCTACGGCACTTACAGATTCTTTGATCGAATTTCTGTAATCTGGTGACTTCCTGTCCGTCAGTAGCTCAAGTGCTCTACCGAGGTGATTTATAACAGGTCGTAAAGAAGAGCTTTCCAAAACTTCTTCTATTTCAGCGATTTCCTCTTTCGAAGTTATCTCAGTAATCCTCCCTCCAACAAAACGATACGCTGACTTTTCACGCTCTAGTACAGAGTTGGTAGTACCCCA
>JBBSGN010000903.1:0-1334 GCA_038254085.1 Chloroflexia bacterium
CTTCTTAGCGCGTTCTAAGCTAAAGCTTTTTCGGCAAGCAACACCATCTAGGGGTTATTCTATTTTCGTTCCTTATACTAGGGTTAATCCCTTGCCAGGAGGCCCTTCCATGCACCTGGTACGCCTTGACAGCTTGGTAGCTATCTAAGAAAGTAGGCGCGCTAGGAGAAAAGGCGACCCCGTCGTGAGACGGGGATGTTCGCAAAGCCACGGACCTCATTAAAGAGAGAGGTAGCCGGGCTGTCTACCAAGTAAGGAGGGAACATGATGTACCATCAGGCCGCCTCGTCTAAGAGGGCAGCCGCTGCCGTCGTCTTAGCTATCGTCATCTCCATAGTGGGGATTGCCGTCCTGGGGTCTTACGATGCTTCTACAGCACAAGCCAAGCCCGGAAACGGCAAAGGTCAGGGTCAGGGTGGTGGCACACCGCCTGCCCCTGCCTGCTCTGATGGTAAGGACAACGACTCGGATAGTTCAGGAAACACTTGGGGCGGAGCAGCTGGGTAGATGTTGGCGAAGAAGTCTACGAGTCTAACGGTAATCGCCGGGTGTCTTTGATCTCGATATGGAAATCAGGTAACAACGCCCGAGCGCGTTCCAGGCAGCTGTGTACGACACTATAAAGATACGAGGTCTTCTTCTGAGAGTTCCAAGTGCTTTTTCTCCTCAAGTTGCTGGTTACTCTAGGGGACCCCAAACCTTCTCTACCGTCTGTGGGCTCAAGGTGCCAGTGAAGGACTTGATCTCATCCCCTTGGAATACTGCTTCAGCCGTCCTCTCCACTTCATCGATGCACATGCTCCTGAAATAGTCTGTAGAATGTTTGAATATATGTGTCACCATATTTCCTGAGGAGACCCTCAGAATAGACAAGAAGGCAAACGATAACACGGTCGAGGTGAGGAATCTACCCACCGGCACCCACACCTCGACCAATACTAACGATTTGGAGCGAGGTGTGGGGTAGTAATTGAGGATAAGCTGCCGGAGAACGTAAAGTTCACTGGCTGCCGGGATGTGGACGAGGACAAGATCTGCGCATGCGAAGGCTCGTCGAAAGCGGGAGGGTGCTGACGATAACTGAAGCTTCTAGAAAGCAACAGAGCAAGCTTTGGGAAAGTAGAGAACTGAATTCGAGTCGTTTCGCCAGAAGGGAAAGGAGTGCGCCATGCACAGGCTCGAGTTAAGCGATGAAGAAGTAGGAGCAATCCTGCCGCTCGTTAAGGAGGTTGCTTCACGATACGGTTCTGTGGAAGAGGCCAATTTCCTCGACAGCGCAACCGTGTATGCTCAAGAGCTTCCCAGGCGGATACGCGCATTCCTCAACACTTTCA
>JBBSGN010000904.1:0-1331 GCA_038254085.1 Chloroflexia bacterium
ACGATGGCGGCACCTAAAATGATCACCAGGATGATGGCAATCATAATGTTAAATGCCCGATCCGACATGTTCGCCATACACGTGCTCCATCAAGGTTGCATAATACGCGCTCAGGCGTGTCGCGTATCGGAGCCACAATTTCGCCGTTGGTAGTAATCGTGCGAGTCCTACCAAGAGTAAACTAATTCTGGCGGGTCAGTGCGCCGATTCGGATATGCTATTAGCTCGCAAGACCGAAACTCTGCCTTCGATCCTGTCAAGTTTGGCCACACATTAGCTACATGAGTTACGAGAAAGCCCTGATGGCTTAACATCCGGGATACTCTCGTGCCCGGTTTTGGGTGGGCGGTACTGGACTTGAACCAGTGACCTCTACGATGTCAACGTAGCGCTCTAGCCGACTGAGCTAACCGCCCAGGCACCTGATTATAGCCCAGCAACGTGCCGGTTGTCAAGAAATCGGTTGTTGGTGAACCGTGGATCATGGACTCGTTGACACCGGCGCGCGAACCTGGTATATTTCGTCTTGCCGCCTCCTAACAATAGAGCGTGGCTTATCGTTGTATAGATTGGTAGGCTGCTCGTTGCGGCAGACAGTGATAGCCGGCAGCTGGCGGCTAAGGAGAGGGAACGTGGCTGTTACGATAGACCTTGCGGGCAAGGTGGCCCTCGTTACGGGGGCGGGCCGGGGTATTGGCCGCGCAACGGCGCTCAAGCTGGGCGCGGCGGGCGCAAAAGTGGCCGTCAACTACAACTCCAGCGAGGCTGCCGCCGAAGAGGTGGTGGGCCTGATCGCATCCGATGGTGGCGAGGCCAGGGCGGTGAAGGGCGATGTAAGTAAGAGCGGCGAAGTAGATGCGCTTGTCAACGGCCTGGTGAAAAATTGGGGCCGCGTAGACATCCTGGTGAATAACGCCGGCATCACCCGTGACAACCTGATGATGCGGATGTCCCAGGAGGAGTGGGACGCGGTGATGGACACCAACCTGCGCTCGGCCTACTTCTGCGCGCGGGCTGTGCTGCGGCCCATGCTCAGGAACCGCTGGGGACGCATCGTCTCTGTGTCGAGCGTGGTGGGGTTGACGGGCAATACCGGGCAGGCGAACTATGCAGCGGCCAAGGCGGGTCTGATAGGTTTCACCAAGTCAATCGCCCGCGAGGTGGGCGCGCGCAATATCACCGCCAACGCCGTCGCTCCTGGCTTTATACAGACCGACATTACGGCGGGCCTCCCGGACGAGTTGAAAGCCTCTATGCTCAAGACCATCCCCGCCGAGCGTTACGGCGAGCCGGACGATGTAGCGGGCGTAATTCTCTTCCTAGCCTCCGAT
>JBBSGN010000905.1:0-1318 GCA_038254085.1 Chloroflexia bacterium
AGGTTGAGGGCAAGAGTAGCCGCGCCGCTGGAGAGGAGAATAACCAGTGTGATAAGGAAGCTCTGGAGCTTGCGGCGGCGCAGGTCCGCCCGCACCTTTGTGAGAACGGCGTTCATGAGACTACCTCCACCGTGGGTACAGAGACCGAAACTGGGGGTACGGCCTTGAGTACAGTGTCCTCGACGACTGCACCATCCATCAACCGAACTACGCGATCGGCGTACCGGGAGGCGAGTTGGGGGTCGTGGGTGACGAGCACCAGGGTCTGGCCGGCGTGTTGCAAGTCGCGGAAGAGGTCGAGCACGCCCTCGCCTGAGCGGGTGTCGAGAGCGCCGGTCGGCTCGTCGGCTAAAAGCAGTGCGGGACGGTTTACGAGGGCGCGAGCGATTGCTACACGCTGGCGCTGGCCGCCACTTAGCCGGGCTGGGTACTTATCTCGCTGGTCGGTAATACCAAGCTGCTCCAGTAGTGCGTTGGCGCGCTTACGGGCCTCTGACGTGTCAGTGCCCACAAGCTGGGCGGGGATCAGGACGTTTTCAAGCACGGTGAGATTGTTCAGCAGGTTGAAGAACTGGAAGACCAGCCCTATCTTGGTGCAGCGATAGCGGGCGAGCGCTGCTTCACTAAGACCGTTCAGCGTTGTGCCCTCAACACGGATTGTGCCGTTGGATGGCCGGTCGAGGCCGGCGATCAGATTGAGCAGGGTGGACTTGCCACTGCCTGAGGGACCCATAACAGCTGTTACCTGCCCCGCATAGATGTCGAGCGACACACGGTTGAGGGCGGGCTGAAGATTAGAGTCATATACCTTGGTAACGGTGTTGAGTTCTACGAGGGTTTGCATATTTCCTCCTTGTGTTATGCTATGCCCATGACTTGCTTTTTATTCGATCTCCGTGCCTATCGTGAGATTATGGAGTCGTAGAGCATGAGTGCGTTCTCAGGTCGACGAATTCGCGCAGGCAAGGGTACTTACAGCTTCAAGGGCGAGTTCAGCATAGCAGACAGATAAGGGAAGAGCGTCTGCCCCAATATGCAAAGGGAATACATCTCCTGAGTGATATTCCGTGGAGCATCATCCTCAAGACGTACATACGTTCACCCTGAGGATGATGCAGGTTTGATTCAAACGGGTTAGAATGGCCCCAGAGGCAAAGAGCTCGCCTATCTTCCGAGACGCAAGCAATGCAGCGAATACAACGAACCCAGCGATACCAACCTGACCCTATTGACCTGGCTTTCGCCTTGATCCTAGCCGGCATCATGGTTTCCATAATCGCAACATCACATGCCGGCTCATGGCGGCTAGTGGCTGCTC
>JBBSGN010000906.1:0-1311 GCA_038254085.1 Chloroflexia bacterium
AGGCGCCCTTTCCGCGCATCACCTACGACGAGGCCACGAGCAGGTACTCACTCCGTAAGGCGCTCGACCCCTCGAAGGACCAGTCTTACGTGCTGTACCACCTCGGCCAGGGCGAACTGAGCAGGCTGTTGCTGCCGTTGGGAGGCCACGCCAAGACCCACGTGCGCGAGATGTCGGCCCAGCGCAACCTCGTAACCGCCGACAAGCCCGACAGCCAGGAGATTTGCTTCATCCCGAACAACGACTACCGCACCTTCCTCGACAAAATCTCCCCTGGCATGGCCCAGCCGGGCGCCATGCTGGACACCGCAGGCAACGTGGTCGGCCAGCACACCGGCGTGCCCAACTACACGGTAGGCCAGCGCAAGGGCCTGGGCGCTCTGGGCGCCGAGCCACATTTCGTTGTCGAATTGCGCCCTGCCGACAACGTAGTGGTGGTCGGCGCCAACGAAGCCACCCTCTCGCCCAGCCTGACGGCGGACGATACGCATTGGGTGTCGGGCGAGCCGCCCACCGAGCCGTTCCGCGCCAACGCCAAGATACGTTATCGCGCCCCCGAAGTGCCCGCCACCGTCACGCCTCTCCCCAACAACCGCATCCGGGTAGAGTTCGACACCCCCCAGCGCGCAGTCACGCCTGGGCAGGCCGCCGTGCTCTACGTGGGAGACGAGGTGATAGGCGGGGGAACAATAGAGCGTGCAAACGAAGATGACCAAGTATGACGTAATAATCTTTTGGAGTGATGAAGACCAGGCGTTCTTAGCTGAAGTTCCTGAACTGCCCGGTTGTATGGCGGACGGGGCAACCTACCAAGAGGCTCTTGCCAATGTGGAAGTGATAATTCAGGAGTGGATTGACACTGCTAGAAAGTTGGGCCGTCCGGTTAAACAGTTGAGGAGATACCAGTATGACTATTCGAACATTTACGGCAGTTCTGCGCAAGGAAGAAGGATTATACGTCGCCGAATGTCTTGAAGTGGGCACGGTCAGCCAGGGCGCTACTATTGAGGAAGATCTCGACAACCTAAAAGAGGCTACAGAGCTTTACCTGGAAGAGTTTCCACTGCCCGATAACGGCCGCCCTCTGCTCACCACCTTCGAAACAATCCATGCCTAAATTGGAGTTATGAATTACTTCCTTCAATCCATAATTCATAACTCATAATTCCCGAAAGAGAGGACTATTGATATGCCAACCACCAGTGTAGCACCCGATATTTACAAGCGCCCCGCCGAGCTTCTGCAACATCTTATTCGCTTCGATACCACCAACCCGCCGGGAAACGAGACCGAATGTGTCTCATACGTAAA
>JBBSGN010000907.1:0-1304 GCA_038254085.1 Chloroflexia bacterium
CCAGTATCTCACGGCATAGCTCGGCTTCGGCGCGTAGGTCCTTGGCGACTGGTTCGCCAGGTAAGAAGGTCGGGACTTGGGCTGTGGACCATGCAGAGCGCCAAGGAGGATGGCTCGCAATGCTCTCCGAGCATCGGACCGAGTGTTTAGCAGTAAGCCCTCGCGTAAACGGCACAGGGTAAGCAGCACCTCTTTATCGAATGCCAATGCCCAAAATTCTCCCTCAGGCACATCTTCGGCAATAGGCACCTCGTCTAAAGTGCGTTGAGCAGCGTGTATGATGGAGAGTGGGTCGGTGTTTGCCAGTTTTGCTTCGGCTATCGCTACCGCCACCGGACTACTATCAATGCCGATTGAGGGCAAGTCCAAAATCCTGCTTGCATAGTTGGTAGTGCCCCGACCGCAGTACGGATCGAGCACCCATTGCCCACAGACTGCATATTCGCTCAATATCCTGTAGGGGAAATCGAGCGGGAACATGGTGAAATATGGACAAATACCGTTGAGTGCAGCGCCGTGTATGTTAGTGGTGGCAGCCAGCATGCGCCTTTACCGCCTCCCAGCCTTGATATAGGACGTGTTCCGCTCAGGGTGGCGGTAGGTATGCCAAACCACATCTTGTTCACCAAGAATTGCGGTGAGCGCCTTGCGCACCAGGTTGTAGGCGAGTTGGTCCCGATTATCCAAAGTATCTGGAAGGTTATCACGAAGAAACGACTTGATCTCCCCCCAGGCAGCACCGTCACCTTTGAGTTTGGCCATCAGCTTGACATTGTCGCCCAAAGCGTCGATAGCTCTCTGCTCGTATATGGCAAGAGGATCAACGGCGTGCCCATCGTGGCCATCCTGGTCATCCCGGTCATCAGCAACATCGTGGTCCCTGTCGTCCCCCTCCTCCGGAAATAGCTCGAGGACAGCATTTACTGGCATGCTGCCCGGTATGCTACCCGGCGTGGTGCCAGGCAGTAGATGCGGGGAATGTCCATTTGTGGTAACAACCGATTTGGTTGCCTCCTCGAGGCTAACCTTGAACATGTCCTTCAGTTCGAGCGCAAACGTCTGGACGGCAGGCTCGTCATAGCTGGGGTCCCGTGGTTTGTACATATTTTCAAAGGATAATACACGCAGCGACACAGGGTAGGGCTTTCCACCTACAGAACTCCAAAAGACACCTTGCCCAGGGATGGGCTCGTTGAGGAGGACGCTGAGCAAATCATCGCTAAAATGCGCATTCGCTCTATGCACCGCAGTAAGGTCTGACGAGGAGAGTAGATGGAAAATGAACCAATTATCACCCTGGCTCA
>JBBSGN010000908.1:0-1294 GCA_038254085.1 Chloroflexia bacterium
GCGAATGAAACCGAACCGTAACTTGGATGGTGTATGATATACGCCGACACCTACATAGGAGGTAAGCATGGCGAGATGTCAGTATTGTGGTCGTAGTCTTGGTTGGTTTCAGCAGTCACACCCGGAATGTGAGGCAGTTTACAATCGAGCATGGTACGATCTTATACGTACCGCTACGGATGCCGTTCTTGCAGGGCAGGGTTGGGAGACACTATCTGACCGGCTGGCGCTTATTGCTGATGAAGGCTATTGTACAGATGCAGAAATCGCTGAGGCGCTTGCGTTGTCCTGGCTCTCTGGGGTTGATGTCGCCCTCGATGATGATGTCTTGACTATGGAGGAAGTAGACAGGCTTGGAAACTTCTACCAGCACTTCGATTTATTGGGTTCCATTCAGGGCGGCCAGTTGCAGGTCGAAACCGCCTTGCGTATCGGCCCAGCCCATAAGCGAATGCAGCACGCTTTGGCTCTACAAATCCTGTTAGAAGGCTATGTACCCCCCTCTGATTCGGCGTTCCCGATCCCGCTCAATCTTACTAGGACGGAGATGCTAGTTTGGGGCTTTGATAATTGCACATATTACGAAGATGCTGTGAGTAGAAGCTATGTTGGTGGTAGTGCAGGGGTTAGCGTTAGGGTCGCACGTGGTGTCTACTTTCGGTCAAGCAATTTCAAAGGGTATCCGGTCGAAACGGCCTATTTGAAGCATGTAGACTCTGGTATCGTGGTGCTTACTACTGAGCATATCTATTTTGCTGGCCCTCGAAAGACGCTCCGAGTCCCGTATTCCAAAGTAGTAGGCTATCGTCCTTATTCAGACGGAATTGGTATATGGCGCGACACAGCAAGCGCAAGGCAACAGGTATTTGCTACAGGTGATGGCTGGTTTACATACAATCTTGTTTCAAACCTCGCAAAGGGTGTTCCCTTGAAGCAACTACCAACAACCTAGAATAGGATTATGAAAGCACTCTACTGCGCTGTGCTTAGGTAACGAAACCTCCGGCTGTCTAGTCAAGACCGCGTGCGAGTTTTGCATCGGCCTCTAAGCTCGACTTTGTACAATTGGGGAATTGGAATTGAACACGAGCCTCGACACTCTCACGCCCACGCCTGGGACTTTATAAACGTCCGCCCTTCTGCTGGATGTGTAAATAAATGTTGAAAAAGTGCTCGCGCCTGGTCGGGGTACGCGGCGTAGCTGCGTATTAATTTGGGATATTGTACACAGTCGAGCTAATAAGCGGAAACATTGGTCTAGCGCCTGTATTCTGCTGCCATCGCGTTCACAATA
>JBBSGN010000909.1:0-1277 GCA_038254085.1 Chloroflexia bacterium
GAACCATAGCTCACGTAGCATACGTTAAATATATGTTAAAAGCATGGGCAATTATCTACTTGATAAGAGCGTCCACACCTTGATCGTTCTCTCTGGCTTTTGTGTTGCTCTCTTCTCCTGGTGGGTCTTTACTACTCGCCCTGCACATTATCGCGGTGGCAGCGTACCTACCTACTGTGGGTGAGCACAGCGCATCTTCTAACAAAGTAGTCTACTGGGAAAGAGATAATGCCATATCGCCTATTCATCGGTGCTGTTTTCTAGTTGATCCACAACCCAGCGGCACCAATCGACGTACCCTCGCTCGTATCCGATGCCCCTCTGAAGGGCCGCGTAAGATGCGAACCGTGGCGAGCTTATCTTCCTTATCTCAGAACTCCACTCCCGCTCCATCCAGGTCTCTATCTCCTCGTACCTTTGCAGCTGTTCTTTGTGCCGCCGCTCTTGCTCCCTGAAGAGCGAGAGTGACTCCCCAGGCTCAGCGAGCCACAACGAGTAAGCCTTCAAGACCAACTCGTCCCGGACAGCGCGCGGCTCCGCAGGCTCTGTTGCCCACTCCTTGAGGTTCTCAATGCCCGCCTCGGTTATCTCGTAGATCTTTTTGTCCGGTCGGACCTGCTGCTCGACTACCTGGTAACTCACCAACCCCTTTCCCTCCAAGCGCGCCAGCTCAGGGTAGATCTGACTGTGGCGAGCGTGCCAGAAAAAGCCTACCCTTTCCTTCATTCGGCCAGCGAGCTCGTAGCCGGAGAGCGGTTCGCGGGCCAGCACACCCAAGATCGCATATCCCAGCGTCGTCGTAGAAACTCTTCTAATCGTCACGGAAATTCTCCTAAGTCACTATTGACATATAAACCAAGGGCTTCTAGAATGATATGTACGCCTTTACATATCATAGCAGATAGTGAGGAGAATGGTTAGGAGGGGCGTTGAGGATAGAAGCAAGACCATGAGTACGGTAGCGGGGCACTATGGTCGGGGATGCGGAGACAGCGAGCTTGCCGTATCGACGTCGCCGGGTCCAAAGCAACACGTTTGGTGAGAGGAGAAAACTGATGAACACTCCCACATCCCCCATCCCGAGGATACGCGTACCGGACCCGCGCACGCTCCTGCGCCGCGCCTGGGCCTTCAATCGCTCGCTGTAACTATTCAGCCCCGTAGGTTAGGAATGAACGGCTCACCTATGAAAATGCCCTCCAGCGCTGCGAGCACGTCCTCGCCCTGCTTACGCACCGTCGAGATGTAGCCCCGGATGCGGCAGAAAGCAGCAGCCC
>JBBSGN010000910.1:0-1267 GCA_038254085.1 Chloroflexia bacterium
CTTCCACTGGTAAGCCCCAGCGCTCTCCATCCATAACAGCTGATTTGCTTGCATTCATACATTTCATATGCCACTTAATCTAACATTGTCAAGACACTTACCACAATGTTTCCTATTGACACCAGGCGAACAACGTGCTATAATAGAACAAAAGTTCCTAATGGAGGTGGAAGACGTGGTTGACAAGCCGGTGAGACTCACAAGTATCGGCGCAGTGACACGCATCAGCGTGCAAGGCTCCGGCAATCTATATACGGTGCGCTGCGGGAGCGATCAGGCGGTCAGGGTGTGGCTGACTGGAGACGGCCTCAGATGCGAGTGCGGGCGTATCGAGTGTGTCCACGTGGCGAGCCTACAGATGTGCGGTTTTGTAGAGACGCGCTACGAGAGGCCACAAGCCGCCTAGAAACGTTGGCGATTGTTGGAGAGCATGCCCTGAGTGTTGAGAAAGGAGAGAGTTAGATGGAAGATCGTGAGAGAGGTGGCAAGCTTTCGCCGGAGATTTACGTTTACGCCACGAACAAGCATTTCTTCAACGTTTACGACGCGCTGAGGATCGAGAAGGTAAAGATCGAGATTGCGGGGTACGACCCGGCGACCAATCGCCAGACGGGCCACGCCAACGCCTGGCTCGACGCAGACGATGCGCGCTTGCTGTCGCACCTGGTATGCCATCGCCTATTCGCGCCGGTCACAGGCGGCAAGTGGGAGCGCTTCGGCGGCAGCCAGCGCGAGGACGGCTCTATCGAGAGCCGCACCGTCACAATTGAGTGGGACGAAGGCGATGGCGGGCGCTTCGCCGCGTTCCCTTATCGGATTAGCATTGCCAACGGCCCAGGCAGGAAGACCAAGACCGGCGGCGTGTCCCCGACTGGCGAGGCCACTTCGCGCATGTCAATGCGAATGCCCGAAACCGATATGATCAAGCTGATGCTGGCCCTCGGCGGCTACATCCACGCTTACGAGACGGCCCACCATCACAGGCTGGTAGCACAGCGTCTGCACGACCTTCGTGACAAGCTGGCCGAGCGGTCCAACAACCGCCCGCCGCAAGAGTTGGACGCCGGTCGCCAACCCGCCTATGCCGGTAGTAAGTCTGAGCCAAGCCCCTGGGTGCGCGAACCGGCTACTATCGCCCCTGCGCGTCCCGTCTTGAAAGCCATACAGGGCGGCAATTCTGAGGGCACACGCAGGCCGAAAACCGAAACGGCGCGGGCCGGCTAGGTTTAGTTTGGGTAGAGGATTACTGAGATCGAAAGAGTTTATC
>JBBSGN010000911.1:0-1250 GCA_038254085.1 Chloroflexia bacterium
ACAGGCGACCGATGTGATTGACGCCGCTAACGCCAACGACGCCACGGCAACCATGCTGCCCGAGGCGACGGAGACCACACGGGCTGTGCCGCCGTCGGTATCGTCGCCCCCTGAACAGACCGCCGTCCCTACGCAAGAGGCTCAGTCAGGTCAGAGCGGTTCGCCGGGTGATAGCAGCGCGCTGGAGACCATCCGAAAAGCAATGCACGCGCTCCTAGAAGTGAAAACGGTCCGCGTAAAGTTGACTGTAGAGGGTGCCGGTACTACTTATGACTCCAACATCGAGGTCGTGCGACCCAACAGCTCTCACACGACCGGTTCAAAGCCATCAGACGAGTGGATATTGATAGGCGACACCATGTACACGAAGGACAAGAGCGGCGCGTGGAAGAAGACGGACCTTTCGAGCGGCGGTTCTAGCGCGGGGAGCGGTAAACTTACGAAGGATATGGTAGATAGCAGCCTCGCTTATGCCACCGACGTGAAATCGCTTGGGCGCGAAGACGTGGATGGCACCCCCACTGAGGTCTATCAGTACAACTACGATATAGATGTCATGAAGAGCTTACCCAAAGGCTCCGTTCCGACCGAGCAGGTTGCTCAATTTACGACCACAGGTAACGCGAAGATATGGATTGCCTCGGACGGCTTGCCCCGCAAGACCTACGCCGATCAAACTACGAACCTGGGCGGAGGCATCATAAAAACAAAGACCACGAGCGTCTATTACGACTTCAACGCCAACATCAAAATCGAGGCGCCTATCCCGTAAAGGCGAGGCCTCAGACAGACGAAGAAAAGGAGAAAACGATGGAAATCAAAGGTCACCTCGCAATGCTGTTGCTAACATGCCTGCTGCTACTTGCGGGAGGATGCGCCTCTAACAGCGACGGGCAGGCTGCGCCGGTCTCGGGCGGCCCCATGGGTGGCGAGCAGGCGACGCCAACGCGTCGCGGGTGGCAGTGCAACTCAGTACCTGAACCGCTACGACGTGAAAACAGCAGATAACAGCTATTCCTTACAATCGCCCACGCAGGTCACCGCCGCTCTGTATGGAGATCCAAAATACGATCTGGTGCTTGTGGATCGGCAGGGCAAAATCCCTCACATAACCAGCGACGGGGGACCTCAGAGTTTAGACTTGTCACCGCGGCTTGGAGATTCCGGCCCAAGCTCATCACTGCTGAATTCGAATGAACGTCGGCCCGAGTGGGTGGCAGTGGGATGCCGCGAAAAGTTACCTTGCATCG
>JBBSGN010000912.1:0-1217 GCA_038254085.1 Chloroflexia bacterium
GGACGACCGATAATAAGTGGCTATCAGCTTTTCGGTAGTCGGTAGTTGGTAGTCGGCCATCAGTGGTATCTCGTAAAGATCAGGTCTCCTACCCAGGTGTAGAGCAGTTGCCAGAGCATGACCGACAGGCAAAGGCCGGTGAGTATACGGGGCATCCGTCCACGCGCCAACAGCAGGGCCAGGTAGCGCCCCGCGAGCAGAGACACACCGGCGGCGGCCAGGTAGTACCAGCGCACCGCGTCGCCCAGCGTCTGGTCGAGCAGGGCGAACATGACGCAAGCCCCCAGCCAGGCAAAGAGCAACGCGCGGGTGGGCCGGTTGATACTCGCCACGAATCCGACGCCGAAGAGCGCGCTCAGACCGGGCAGCGCACCGACCAGATTTTCAGCCCTCTGCGCCAGTTTCGCTAGAACCTCGCCGGCGGCAACGCGCGTGCCCACAGCTTGAGAGGCAACAGTCGAACCAATACCGGAAACGCGGCTTAATGCGCCCGACAGTTGGCCCCACATCTCACCCACAAACCGCCAGTAGTAGAGCGCGAAACCGGCTGCCAACGCCGCCCCAAAACCACTTAGTAACGCCCACGCTGCCGATTGTCTGCTCCCTCTGAGAGTCTGCACGGCAGTCCATAACCCGAAAAGACCCATAATCGCAAGCGCAGCCAACATCATACCGTAGTGCCCCAGCATCGTCAAGCCGAAACCGAGTGTCAGGACGACCGACGAGGCGCGAAACGTGATACGTGAATTAGCGTATCGCCGGCCATCGGTCCGTCGTCGGTCATCGGTCATCGGTCGTCGGTCCACGCACACCAACGCTCCCAGCAGGGTTAGGCTAAACACACTTTGGGCGAAAAGGTTCGAGTAATTGCCTGCCGAGAATAGGGGGAAGGGTGCGGGCGATAGGGCGTAAGCAAGGGCGGCGACGCCACCGGCCCGGCCAGGCCAAAGGTGCGAACCGGCCCAGGCCAGGCCCAGGCAGGAGAGCGAGTCGAGGAGAGCGGCGGTCCATTTCAGGAGGTTAGCAATCGCCTCATCCGAGTTGCCGAAGAGCCACGTCAGCGGGGCAAGGAGGACGTAAAGGGCGGGCGGGTAGGGGACTGGGGTGCCGTCGGGCAGTTGGCCGGTCCATACCCATTGGCTGTATAGCGCCACCTTCTGCGCGTTATGGATATGCAAGCCGATGTCGCTGGTAAGGAATTGAGGGTACATTAGACC
>JBBSGN010000913.1:0-1190 GCA_038254085.1 Chloroflexia bacterium
ACTCATGTACGCTGCCGCCGCAGGGGCTCTTTTGGCTCTGAATGCATACACCGACTGGCTCTACGCTATATTCCTTGTTTTGTTCACCGTTCTGGTACTCGCCTGGCGGCTACTTGTGCCGTCCGAGCGCCGCCTTTTCCGCAATGAGGGTATAGGTTGGGTCGAGGGGTGCCTGCGCATGCTAGTTGGCGTCACAGTGTTCCTGCTGCTAACAGCGCCTGTACTCTTGCCAACGCTTGCCGAAGCGCAACAGGGTTATGCAGAGGAGTCGATGAACGAGACGCTGATATATTCCTCAGATATGATGCTGGCGTTCACACCGTCCGAGCTTCACCCTGTCTGGGGCAAGGCTATTGCAGAGAGCGTCGCCCGTATCGGACCTTACATGCCACAGAAAGCTCCATCGGAGAGGGTAGTGTTTTTGGGATACGCGGTGATAGGGCTTGCCCTATGCGCATGGTGGCGATTACGCGCCAATCGCCAGGTACGCCTCTGGCTATTTATGGCTCTTGCTACGTGGGTACTCAGCCTCGGTCCTGTATTACAAGTCTTTGGCAAGAGCAAGCTGCCCCTCCTTGGGGTCACTATCCCACTACCCTATGCGCTCCTGTACAAACTTCCTCTGTTGAGTATCGCGCGCACCCCCTCCCGGCTAACGGTTCTAACGACGCTTGCCATGAGTGTGTTAGCGGCGTTCGCTCTCGTGACGCTACTGGATAGCAAAGCGAAGTGGGGCCGACCTGAGGGTTCCCGCAAGTTCAATCCCCGGCACATTGCGGTTGCAGCGGGCCTGCCGCTGTTGATGCTATTTGAGTTCCTCGCTATCCCCTTTCCTACGGTGCCGCCCGGCTGGGACGTGGGCATCTACCAGAAGATTGCCTCAGAGCCTGGACGCTTTGCTCTGCTGGAGCTGCCGTTGCGTCCCCTCGGGGACTATATGGCCTACCAGACCATACACGAGAAGCCGATCATAGGCGGGTTTCTGGCCAGGCAACCCCCTTATCATCTCGTTGAACAGACACCCGTGCTTACGTACCTCCTTGATACCACAAGCTCCTCCTCGGCCCCGTTGGAGGGTAGTATTGCCAAAGGTAAAGGAGTGAAGTCGCTGAGGGATCTCGGGGTGAAATATGTGATCATACATTGGTGGTTGCTCACACCCGATCAGAAGAAGGAGACAGAGACCAAAC
>JBBSGN010000914.1:0-1175 GCA_038254085.1 Chloroflexia bacterium
ATGTGTTTTTGGGGTGCTTCCTTGCGGCGCGGGGGGGGGGGCTCACCCCCATACACCACCCAACGCCCAATTCACACGCCGCGCGCCCCGCCCCATGACAAGGGAGAGTGGGTTCATCTCTAACCAACCTGACACATAGATATGCCTTTTGGTCAGTTATCAGTTATCAGCTTCTTCTGCCTTCTGCCTGCCCGTCGCCCACCTCCACCACACCCCAACAGGATAGCCCACCATCTTAGCTATATCGCCGGTGAACCGAATGACGGGGGGCAAGATTAAAGCGTAGAGAGTGGACGGGAGGGAGAGGCCGCGTAACAGGGGGAAGAGGCGGGCGTATGGACGGCGACAATAGGCGGCTCCGGCGACCAACATGGCAATCAACAAGGCTTTACTTATGCGTGTGTACCAATGCTTCCAGGCCCACCCGGCGAGGGTCGGTCCTAGTGTGTAGGCAAGATAGCGGATAGCGTGGCGTTTGCGCCAGAGGTCGGCTTTGCCGTCGCCTCTGGCGTAGCGATAGTATTGCAGGTAGAAGGCGCGCAGATTGGGCCTGGGCCGGAAATAGACCACCGCATCAGGGACGAAGGCGAACCGGCAGCCCATATCTTTGAGGCGCTTGTCGAACACCAGGTCTTCCGAGTAGTCGAGCCATTCTGGGTAGCCGCCTGCTCGCGCCCAGGCGCTTTTGCGGAAGGCCACCGAGCGGCTGGAAGGGAGGAACGTATCCGGGTCTATATCGTCCAGAGTGGGCAGCACGGTCGCGCCCATAGCCCGCTCAAACGGCGTGTGCGGATCAGCCACGAAGAAGCCGGAGGCCACCTCCGCGTCTTCGGTTAGTAAGGGGTTGGCTAGAGCTTCAAGCCAGCTCGGATCGAGGCGCACGCCCGCATCGGTGACGGCCACAATGTCGCGGATAGCCGCCCCTATCGCCTCGTTTCGCCCCTCGGATATATTAGCCCCAGCTCTCTCAATCAGGCGCACCGGCAGACGGTCTGTGTACGAGCGGACTATCGCCTGCGTGCCGTCCATAGACCCGCCATCCACGATGACGATCTCCGAAGGCTGCACAGTCTGGGCCAACACGCTGTCCAGCAGCCGAGGCAGGCTGGCTGCCTCGTCGCGCACGGTCATGGCGAGTGAGACTTGGGTTGTGGGTTTGTCGGTCATAGGGTAAA
>JBBSGN010000915.1:0-1158 GCA_038254085.1 Chloroflexia bacterium
CGAGAACATTGCCCGCGCGCTCGAACGGATGGGCGGGATCCTGCACCGTAGTCTCGAAAAGACCTCCCAGGCGACCCACGGATCGACATCAGCTACCGAACCGGACTCGTGAACAACGATACCATCTCACGAGACGCAGGCGACGCAGAGCCGACGTCCGCACGCCGATCACAAGCCTAACGTTCGTAATCTAAACCCCAACCGGACCTCTACCGGTACGACGGACTCGTGTTCACCATGCAAGTCGGCACCCTCATAAACCCGACCAACCTCCACAAGTGGTCGTTCGCGTCGCTCCTCAAGCATGCGAAGCTGCCGAAGATAGTTCAAGAGACGCTAGGGCACGCCAACGCAGCCATCACACTGGACACGTACAGCCACGTTCTGCCCGGAATGGGAGATCAGGCGGCGGAAGCCATGGAAAGCGCTCTGCTATAGGGAAACCGTGTTGGAGTCTTCGTCTAGCGAGCGCATAAGTAGATCAAGAACGTCTTCCTTGAGCAGCACGTTAATTGGTATGTGCAGTTCTTCACTCATGTCTCTTACTGCGCCCTCAGCTGATTCGGTAATGAAGTCAAGGGTTGTAAATATCGCCGCGGAGGTTACCCCTTCATAGTTGCTGTACGCTTCTTTGATCTGGGCGAGAGGATGAAACAAATCGCTCTCGCCCGACCATTTCTTCACCTGTACCGCTACCCGGTGCGAAATCCTAAGCCCATCAGTGCTGTCGCAGATGAAATCAGCTCCGCGCTCCAACGGGCCTGCTGTAGACTCTACGTTGTCGTAAATCTGCCTTAGCAGTGTCCCACATACTTCCTCGAACTCGCTGCCCTGAAATCCCCTGTCTAAGTGCTCCCCAAGCTGTTTCCTTAGCTCTCGTCGAATTGAGGCAAGGCGCTCCGCTCCGCTCTCCAGTTTACTTACGTCTTCGCTCCGCTCTATCGCGTCAAGCAGGAGGTCAACACTCTCTGAATATTGATCTACATTCCAGAGGCGCATGCGGGTACGCATTGTCTTTCTTATTGATCTCTGCAGAAGCATCTAAACTCTGGAATAATGGACCGTATGGGAAAGACGTTATCAAGCCGAGCCATCGATTGGCGCGAAGGCCGACGTCTCCGCGGCTTCGAGCTCAAACAGGAGGGCTGGAAGCAGAAG
>JBBSGN010000916.1:0-1142 GCA_038254085.1 Chloroflexia bacterium
AACGACTACCGGGCTACCCAACGAAACATCCATCTTCGAAAGCCGGAGCTTAGAGGAAATATACAGCGAGATTCGAGACCTATATCGCCGCTACCCGCAGCCGTGGGTCGTGGGATACAGCGGTGGCAAGGACTCGACCACGGTTTTGCAGCTTATCTGGAAGGCACTGGAAGGCCTTCCCCCGGAGGAGCGCCAGAAAGAGGTGTTCGTGATAGCGTCCGACACTAAAGTGGAGACGCCTGTCATAGTCGACTATATTAACAATACAATAGCCAGCATCAACCAGGCGGCCCGTGCGCAGGGGATGCCCTTTATTGCCGAAAAAGTTATGCCCACGCTGAACAACAGCTTCTGGGTTAATCTTATCGGGCGGGGCTACCCCGCCCCTACCACACGTTTCCGATGGTGCACGGACCGCATGAAGATAGACCCAGCCAACCGCTTCATAGAGGAGCGAGTGGCCCAGTACGGCGAGGTCATCGTAGTGCTAGGCGTCCGCAAGGCCGAGAGCGCTACCCGTATGCAACTGATGAGCACGTACCAGGTACAGGGCCACCTGCTGAGACGGCACACCTCTCTGAGCGGCGCATACGTTTACGCCCCGGTTGCCGACTTCTCTACCGACGATGTTTGGACCTACTTGCTCACTGTGGACTCTCCCTGGGGCGGGAGTAATCGCGACCTGTCCGCTCTCTATAGAAGCGCCAGCGCCGGTGAGTGCCCGCTGGTAATTGATAATTCTACCCCCTCCTGCGGAAACAGTCGCTTTGGCTGCTGGGTATGCACCGTCGCGCAGCGCGACAGCTCAATGGAAGCGATGATAGATAGCGGGGAAGAATGGCTGGAGCCCCTCCTGCAGTTTCGCGACTGGCTCAGTACGACCGTTGACCCCGTGCACAAGCTCGAATTCCGGGACATAAAGGGGCGCGACGGGCGTGTACTGTACAAGAAGGATGGCACGCCGGCTGCCCGCACTTATAAACTGGACGTGAGCAAGCAGATGCTCGAGCGGGTGCTACGCGCCCAGAAGTCGGTGCGGGCGAATGGTCCTAACCCCGAGCTTGAACTAATCTCCATTGAGGAGTTGTACGAGATTCGGCGTATCTGGCGAACCGAACGCCAGGACTGGGAGGACTCGGTCC
>JBBSGN010000917.1:0-1118 GCA_038254085.1 Chloroflexia bacterium
AGGCTCCAACTCCTCGGGATCGCACCAGCTCTGTGTCAGTCTACGACGACCGCATTCGCGTGTGGATAGAGGAGGACGTTCCCGTTACACGCATGCTGGAACTCGCCCGTGCCGACACCAACAACCCCTACAAAGGTGGACCCACTGCTTTCTTCGACTACGTCCGCAAGCTCCGCCGTAAGGGAGGCGCACTCCCTCCCGACCTGGCGCTGCGCTTCGAGGGGTTGGCCGGCGAGTTCTTGCAGATAGACTGGGGAGAGGTACGCAACTTCCCCTTCGTGCGTGCATCGCTGCACGGCCAGACCAGATACTTCTTCGCTGCTCGCCTCAAATACAGCCGCTTCATGTGGGTGCGTTTCACCACCGACATGCGAGAGGAGACCTTGCTGCGCTGCATAATCTCCTGCTTCCAAGAGATAGGAGGCGTACCCTGGGTGGTAACCACCGACAACATGAAGACTGTTGTGCTGGGCCGTGAGCCTTCCAACCAGCCGATCTGGCACCCTGCCTACCAGAAGCTAGCTGCAGAGTTCAGCTTCCACCCGGAAGCATGTGCTCCAGCAGCAGGCAACCAGAAGGGTTCTGTAGAGAACCTGGTGAAGTTCGTCAAGACCAACTTCCTGACCGCTCGTACCTTCCATGATGACCGTGACCTGGATAACGAGTGCGCGGTGTGGCTGCACAGGGTGAACACCGAACAACCCTCCCAAGCTACAGAGCATACGCCCATTGAGTTGCTCGCCGACGAGCAGGCGCAATTCGGCCCGCTTCCGGCGGCGAGCCAGGACTACGGCTTCTTCGACAGCCTGGTGGTTAGCCGAGAAGGAGTGGTACACATCGATACCAACCGCTACTCGGTGCCGGTGCAGTACGCCGGACAGGTAGTGACGGCTCGTATTCACCAACATCGCGTGGACCTGTTTGTACACGATCAGCTTGTGGCCTCCCACCCCAGGCACCAGGGCCGTAATGCACGCATCGTTGAGCCTGCACACTTTGAGCTTGCTTTTCCCAAGAAGCCGCGTGCTCGTGTGATGGTTTATCGAGACTGGCTCGTAGGATTGTCGCCATCATCTTCAGCGTACATCGCAGTGATCTGTCGCAAGCGCCGGTCAGAG
>JBBSGN010000918.1:0-1101 GCA_038254085.1 Chloroflexia bacterium
AGTAATCGCGAGAGGGGAAGCCGCTGTCTCGCTGCCATATAGCCTTGTACCCGGCGGTGCAGACGTTGCGCGTCTCCTGGCCCGTCAATTGCCACACCACCCAGTCGGCAGCCTCAATTAGCCGGTCGGCGGCATGATAGATATGAGGGGCTTCGCCCAGGATTTGCAATGCCTTGGAGAAGAACCACTCCGAGGAGATCTTCCCCCCGTAGAGAGGGAGCCATTTTTCTCTCCGCTCCCTGGCCACCTCATTGATGCGGTCGGCCTCCGGTTGGGCGCTGTGGTGCTTCCACAGCTTGACCCACGCATGCGGCTCTTTTCGGTACGCGGGCAGGAAGCAAAGAGGCGTGCCGTCGGCAGTGGTAGGCAGCATGGTGCAGGCTGTGAAGTCTATCCCTATACCGATCACATCGCCCGGGTCCACCCCGCTCTCCCTCAACACCGCGGGCACAGCCCTTTTGAACACCTCGATATAGTCGTTCGGGTCCTGGAGCGCCCAATCCGGTTCCAGTCTGAGGCCGGTACCAGGTAGCCTCTCGTCTATCACCCCGTTGGCATAAGGATGCACGCTGGCGACCAGCTCCTGACTCGTGGCAACGTCTACGATAACTACGCGGCCTGATTCGGTGCCAAAATCGACGCCTATGGCATATTTCCGTCTATTTGCAGACACTTGTTACAATGTCCTTTCCGGGTAACTATTTCAGACTACCCGCTGTCATGCCTTCGATCACCCGGTCGCTCAGGAAAATATAAGCGAGAACGGTTGGGATGATCGCCATCACCGTGGCGGCGAATGCCTGGGGGTAGTTCGCCGAGTAGGTGGACAGGAAGTAGCGCACGCCCACCTGTATCGTCTGCGCATTCTGGTCCTGGGTCAGGATGCTGGCGAACAGGAGTTCGTTCCAGGGGCAGTGTCAGAACTCAGCGCTCGCTATCTCCCTTATCACGCATTGAGTGTTTTAACTATGGTTGCCCCCAGCAATTACGTGTCGTTAGCTGGCCATCACTATGTATTTCAGGGCACCCAATCTCTGCCGGAACATACGGCGTTGTTCAGCCAACGGCACCGTTTGTTTCGGTCTGGTACGGCATCTGAAA
>JBBSGN010000919.1:0-1089 GCA_038254085.1 Chloroflexia bacterium
GCCAGCTATTTCGCGGAAGCAGGTGCGGACGTGCGGGTGTTGACTATGTCTAAAGAGGACCAGGAGGTGCTGCAACGCCGCGACCCGGGTGTGAGCCGCATGCTTTCGTCGAAAGTAGGTGTGGCGCGCGTGCCGGGTGGCCTTCTTCGGTCTTTGATACGACGAAGGCTGAACGCATCTGCGGACCCGACCGAGGTGATACGCAAGGTAAGGGCCAGTGCCTTTACCCAGCTCCTTGTGCCTGATGCCTACGCCGACTGTATAGTGCCGTTCGTGTGGCGGGGTCTGAAAACTACTAAGCATTGGCGGCCGGACGTGGTGCTATCATTTGGTTACCCTTGGAGCGCCCATGTGGCGGGTGGTATACTGGCCAGGCTGCGAAGAGCCACCTGGATTGCCGAGTACTCGGACCCCTGGTCGCGCAACCAGGCCTCGGACCTGAACAAGGCTGGGTGGCGCCAGTGGCTAGACGAGCGGATCGAGTCGCTCCTGTTACGATCAACCGCGCGGGTAGTCGTGACGACAGAGGCCACGAGGAGCCTCTACTTGCGGATTTTCCCTTTCTTGAGTGGGCGCGTCGAAGTGGTCCGCTACGGTTATCGTTCCGATCCGATGCAAGACGAATCGGGAGGCGGACACAGCCCTCTGAGAGCAGATGACGACGAGCGGCTTTGGATCGCCCACACCGGGCGCATATACCGCGGAGCGAGGTCCCCTGAGGCGTTGCTGAAGGCGCTTCGCAGCTTGAACGACGAATATACGGACCTAGACAAGCGGCTTGCCGTGTGGCTCGTCGGCGAGGTGGACGAGGCCACACAGGAGCAGATACGCGAATGGTCCCTCGCCTCGGTCGTGCGCATAGTCCCCTGGGTGCCACAAGGGGAAGCGCAGCGTTGGATGCAGTCGTCTGATTGGCTGCTATTGCTGGGTAATCACGCGGGAGTACAGGTGCCTTCCAAGTTATATGACTATTTGGGGGCACATAAGCCAGTCCTCCTGCTCAGGGAAGCACCCGGCGACGAAGCGGCCCGCATAGTTAGCGACGTGGACGCGGGGTGGGTGGTAGACAACAGAGAGGAACCAGTGGCC
>JBBSGN010000920.1:0-1076 GCA_038254085.1 Chloroflexia bacterium
AGTCGTTCGTCGCTCACAACGTTGCTTCACCCTATAGAGAAAAAGTTGTTCGTACTTTTGAGAAATACAAGACACCGCTCAACATCTCAATGGAGATGCCCACCCTGGAAGCCATCAAAAGATTTGTTGAGCAGGGAATGGGCGTGGCTTTGGTGCCGCGCTTGACGGCGCAGTCAGAGATAGCGCGCAAACAGGTTGTGGCTTTGACTGTTCGCGAGATGCGGCTGGAAAGAAGTATCTACCTGATCTACCGCAAGGGTGCCACTCTCTCACATGCAGCACGGGCATTTCTTAGAGTGGCCCGGGAAAAACGAAGCGCGGCATAAACTGTTGGTGTGGCCACGAGCTCCGCATAACCAAAAGAGCGCCAAACGAGCATAGGCGGCGCTTACGCTAATATTTTGAGACAGACTATCCCCCTGCTGCCGTGAGGCGGCTTTTTTATTGGACTATCCCTGGGGGCGACGACCCCGTAGCTACAGAGAAGAGCAAGCGGATCTAAATGGCGCCCTTCTCGGTCGAGCTACCGAGCTTGAGTAGCTTATATAGCTAACAAGCCGAGCACTGTCAGTAAGGCAGACAGCGTAGCGCTCGGCAATTGCTCAGTTAAGCCTACGGTCGGTATCTCGCCTGGCGAGGTCGTGCTTGTTGTCTGGGTCATTCCTTGAGGCGACGGCGAGCTAGATCCGACAGACGGTATATCGCCCGCCAGCGTTGAGGCGGCGAGAACGCACGTTAGAGCAACTGTCAACATGAACCGTTTCATTGATGTTTCTCCTTTGTAAGTTGAGGATGCAAGAATTCTTACATCAGAGGAGAATAGCGCAATATCTGGAAATCCTTGCAAGGCTGGGGAAGGGGAATTAATATCCGGGCGTCCTTGCAAGTTCTCTTACACTCACGTTGAAGGGTCTGTCTCTCATGAAGATAACCTCACCTAAACTGCATACTTCATACATTACTGCTAACGAAGAAGCACTTCTCAGGTGTGAAACTGCGCTGGAGTTGAAGGATAAAGGAGACTACGAAGGGGCTCGCGAAGCAATGGGACCCTTATGGAGGCGCCTCGGAGATCG
>JBBSGN010000921.1:0-1045 GCA_038254085.1 Chloroflexia bacterium
TGGCAAGCACCTGCGCTATCGGTAGAATGTGGTTACACAAGGCTCTGTCCTCCTATGGTTGGTGAAGGTTGTTCGTCACTCCCTTCTTACCACAGCGGCCAGAGCTTTGCTACTCCTTCATGAGATGTGGGTAATCACCAGGTACATTATGTCCCACTGACACCCAGAATCTGGTATAATTGTAGGTGCAGAAGCGTTCTCCTACTGCGCCGAGTGCCCGGCTTTTGTTGTAGATTTAGCCTAATTTGTGAGGTGAGAGAGTGAGTATGCAATTGACCGTCGAGCCGGTGGCAAGGCTGATTGACGAGTTGAACAAGCTGCCGGGCATCGGCCCCAAGAGCGCGGCCCGCCTGGCCTTTTACCTGTTGAGAAGCCCCAAAGAGCAAACGCAGGCCCTGGCCGATGCCATTATCGAGATGAAGGAGAGGATTATCTTCTGCTCGGTCTGCTTCAATATCACCGAAGAAGACCCTTGCGCCATCTGCCAGGATTCTTCCAGGGACCGCACGAAGATTTGCGTGGTCGAAGAGCCGCTGGACGTGATAGCTATCGAGAAGACCAACGACTTCAAGGGTCTGTATCATGTGCTGCACGGCGCGCTCAACTACATGGAAGGCATAACGCCTCAGCAACTCAAGATAGAGGAGCTGATCAAGCGCGCCCAGGCCGACGAGGTGGACGAAGTGATCCTTGCCACCAACGCCACCACCGAAGGCGATGCCACCGCGATGTTCGTCAACCGCCAACTTGCCCGCCTGGGTGTCCGCACTACCCGCATCGCTCGCGGCCTGCCGATGGGCGGCGACCTCGAATACGCAGACGAAGTGACGTTGAGCCGGGCGCTCGAAGGGCGCAGGGAGATGTAGTCAGAAGGTGACAACTCCGCAACGGCTAAAGCCGTGCAGCTTCTACAGTTTTTCACTGAAGCATTGTTGCCCCAATGCAATTAGGTTTGCACTATGAGAGCTACTCAATATGTTTTACGTAGCCTGAGATTTCGAGGCTACAACCGGCAACATATTCTATTGGCAAAGTGCGAACTACA
>JBBSGN010000922.1:0-1028 GCA_038254085.1 Chloroflexia bacterium
CTACCGACTACCGCCACCCGAATTAATCGGGACCCACTTCGCACGCATAATGTACCGCCGGTAGTCGGGGGTCGGTAGTCGGTTATTGCCTCCGCCTAGACATCCTCATAACACCGAGGCCGATGAGGAGCAACGGCCACCAGAAATGCCAGTGGACCATGTGAAAGACGCCCGTGTTCGCCAGCAGGAAGAAGCCGCCGATCAGCACGAGCGCCATCGGGCCGATGCCCTGCCGGTGCCTGCTGGTCGTGGTCGCCTGCGCCTGGGGCTGACCGGGTGTCGGGACCGTGTTGCCGGGGGCCACATTGCCGCCGTTCGGCTGGCCGTTGGTGGGGTTGTAGTTGCCACTGCCCGTGAAGCCGCGCACCTTCGCGCCCATCTCGTCCAGGTTCTCATGTATCACCTGGCTAGGCTCTGTGGCCGTGCTGCCCGCAGTCGGTATGAGCAGCCACATCGCCAGGTAGACCAGCAGGAAAGCCCCGCTCGTGAAGATAGTAGCCAGCACGAAGCCCAGCCGTATTATTGTAGGGTCTACCTTGAAATAGTTGCCCAGCCCGGCGGCCACCCCGCCGACCATCGCCTCACTTGTACTCCTATAAAGCCGATTGTTACCGTTTCCGTTCATTCCTTCTCCTCCGTAATCAAGTTTTGAGTTTTGAGTTTGAAGGAATAATTCAAAACTCAAAACTACCTTAGCCCGCCGGGTTGCGGGGCACGACCACCCAGAGTATCAGATAGACTAATAGAGCGGGAAAGCCTATCGAGACGAATGCGAGCAGCACGAACAGCAGGCGCACCAGCGTGGGGTCTATGCTGAAGTATTCGGCCAACCCACCCGCCACGCCGCCAAGCATATAGTCGTGGCTGCTGCGATAAAGTCGTTTGTAGTCCATGCGTGCCCTCCTTTCCTCCGATTTTGTGTCTCGCCAATAGATACGCAACTGATGGGGAAAAGGTGACAAGGACTCGTAAAACGTAAGGGTTTAGTCTTAATCCTTACGTTTTACGAGTCCTTCCCTTGACAGAGC
>JBBSGN010000923.1:0-1027 GCA_038254085.1 Chloroflexia bacterium
TAGACGACCCTCATAACGGTATCTTAGTCGATTCAGATGACGCTACCTCGCTGTGTACGGCGATGAGAGAGCTAAGCGCCTCACCATCCCAGCGAGCAGAGATGGGTCGTGCAGGCAAGGAGCGCTTTGAGCGTTACTTCCGTGTCGAACGGTATATCAATAGATTCAGCCAAATTTACGAAGAGCTCTTGAGAGAGCACCTAACGAAGGCATTAACTTAGAAGTTCAAGTTGGCATTTCATGAAACGGGGCCACGCTACGTGGTCTTCGAAGCAGGAGATTCAGCTATAGTAACGTTTTTTGGCGCCGCTATTGTGGAGGTCGCACGTCGTGCTGACTGGGAAGCTAGATACGTGTGTCGCTCTCACATCTGGCATGCTGTTAGTGGCTTGCTTTCGCCTTTCGATGCATGAAGCTTAACATTCTGTACTTGCAAGCGGTAGCTGGTTCGCGCTGGTTCGGGCGCGGTGGGCCTACGGCGGTGTTTATAATTATTGAGCCGGTATATAGAGCAGGCTTCGGCTGCCTTCTCATGTGATGCTGCGAGCCTGCTCCTATCCGCTGCGAGGTACCGCTATGCTCGCCACTCACGGTAGGGTCAATATTTATGACGCTCGCTGTAGCGGTAGTTTGTTGTTAACAGACATAGAGGTAGAGTCCTCTGCCCGAAAATAACAGCTCAAGCAACTCCTTTAACTCCTCTGGTGGGGGCTTCTCCGAGAATGCCCTCCAGTAGCGCCAGAGCATTATGTATGGCTCCAGCCACCTCCTTACCCTCCTTAGCGCCTCCGGCCAGCACAAGAGAAGCCGGCTCTTTCTGGTCTTCCTTTTTCCCCCTCTCCACCATAGGAGGAGTGGAGGTTGTGGCAGTCTTTTCACCTTTGAGGATCACCCCAGGTGGTGCCGGTAGTACCACATTCAACCGTGGATGAGCACTCAAGCAGCACGGGCAGCCTCTAACAACCACCTCGGTCGTCTCCCGCGCCGTTTGGGCGGGGTCGGCGGAACGCAGAAGGCCAGCAACTCA